>DASXUM010000037.1:0-11058 GCA_036504835.1 Candidatus Nanopelagicaceae bacterium | reverse complement strand
CGGTTGAAGACCTTGATAAGAATCTGGTTCTTGTCGCGCAATGCGCTCTCAATCTTCTGACGCAAGATCGATGGATCGAAAAGATCCTGAACGCGGATACCGATGCGATTGATCTTGTCGGCATAAGCGGGACCGATGCCGCGGCCAGTGGTTCCGATCTTCGAATTGCCAAGGAAACGCTCGGTCACCTTGTCGATCGTGCGGTGGTAGGGCGTGATCAAATGCGCATTCGAACTGACAACCAACTTCGAGCAGTCGATTCCGCGGTCGGTTAGGTCCTTGATTTCCTGCAGGAGAACACCTGGATCGATCACCACGCCATTTCCGATTACCGGCACAACGTTGGGGCTCAAGATTCCAGAAGGAAGAAGATGGAGTGCGTACTTCTGATCCCCAATGACTACGGTGTGGCCCGCATTGTTTCCGCCCTGATAGCGAACGACATAATCAACGCGGTCACCCAGTAGGTCGGTGGCTTTACCTTTGCCCTCATCGCCCCACTGAGCTCCCAGCAGAACGATGGCGGGCATAGGTCAAGCCTCTCTCTAGATTGAGTTAGAAAAACTAAGCGAGTAAAGAAGTCCCCGTCGACCGAAGATCATCGCATGCATGCTTCACGCGGGCAGCCATTCCTGCTTCTGCTGCCTTGCCCCACGCACGTGGATCGTAGGCTTTCTTATTGCCAACTTCTCCATCGATCTTCAATACGCCGTCGTAATTCTTCATGATGTGATCGACTACTGGGCGGGTGTATGCGTATTGGGTATCGGTGTCGATGTTCATTTTGATGACGCCGTAATCCAACGCTTCGCGAATTTCGCTAAGGAGCGAACCCGAACCTCCGTGGAACACGAGATCGAAAGGCTTCGAGCCAGCAGGAAGGCCCTTCTTAGCCGCTACAGCGTCCTGCAATTCCTTAAGAATCTTCGGTTGTAGAACAACATTGCCTGGCTTGTAGACGCCGTGCACGTTTCCGAAAGTTGCCGCCAACATGTAACGTCCGCGCTCGCCCAGACCGAGGGTCTCAGCGGTCAAGATGGCATCCTCGGGAGTCGAGTACAACTTGGCGTCGTGCTTTGCTTCCACGCCGTCTTCTTCTCCACCGACAACGCCGATTTCCAATTCCATGATGGTCTTGGCAGCAACTGACTTGGTCAGCAACTCATCGGCGATAGTCATGTTCTCCTTCATCGAAACGGCCGAGCCGTCCCACATATGAGAGTTGAACAGAGGAGCCTTGCCTTCTTTCACACGTTGCGCACCGAAATCCAGAAGTGGGCGCATAAAGCCATCGAGCTTCTCTGCTGGGCAGTGATCGGTGTGAAGGGCGATCTGCACGTTGTAGTTCTTGGCGACCACATGGGCAAACTCAGCCAGGGCAACCGCGCCGTCGACCATCTTCTTCACGGTTGAACCAGAGGCAAATTCCGCGCCGCCCCAAGAGAACTGGATAATTCCATCTGAATTAGCCTCGGCAAACCCGCGTAGAGCAGCAATCAGGGTTGATGAGGAGGAAACGTTGATGGCGGGATATGCAAAAGCGCCAGACTTGGCGCGATCGAGCATTTGTGAATAAATCTCAGGACTGGCTATTGGCATTTTGGCTCCAAATGGTTGTGCGCGAATGTAATTCTCTCATCTAGCGCGCCATTGGGCCCGATTGGAGGCTTACGCCCTATCCCACCACAAAAAGGCAAGAAGGAAAAATCGCCATACGGGGAGGACCGTATGGCGATCATTTCTTGGCAGATTTGGGCACTTTGCCCGATTTGGAGCCCTTGGGCCTTAGTGGCCCATAGTGTGGAGCATCTTCGTCAGCAGGGTTGCCAAGGCGCTAATCAGTGCCGGGTTGGCGAGGATTTTCAAGAACGCAGTGAGGAACGCGATCAGACTCATTTCATCCTTTCATGTACGTATCTATTCCGATGGTTCGTAGTCTGACCCGCTATCTCATTGATCAATCTCGGCGATTGATGACATGTGAAAAAAGCGGAACGGTGTATCCCTACCTATTCACAGATATGGAAGGTAATCTCCTCAAATTATGAGTAATGAGACCCTCGAAAATCTGCTGAACGAGACCCGTACCTTCTTACCTAGTGACGAGTTCGCTGCCAGCGCCAACGCCCAACCCTTCATCTACGCCCAGGCCAATAAAGACAGGCTCGCCTTCTGGGATGAAGCGGCCGAACACCTCCACTGGGAGAAGCACTGGGACCAGACCTTGGATTGGCAGCCTCCCTACGCCAAGTGGTTTGTAGGCGGCAAACTCAACGCAGCCGTGAACTGCCTGGATCGGCACGTCGATGAGGGTCGGGGCGATCGGGTGGCTTTCCACTTTGAAGGCGAACCAGGAGATACCCGCACCATCACCTACGCCGAGCTTCTCGCCGATGTGAAGAAGGCGGCTAACGCTCTGATCGAACTTGGTGTCAAGACCGGGGACCGCGTCGCCATCTACATGCCGATGATTCCTGAGGCCGCGATTGCCATGTTGGCATGCGCGCGAATCGGGGCGCCTCATTCGGTTGTCTTCGGCGGTTTCTCGTCCGAGGCTCTCCTTTCGCGCATTCAAGATGCCGATGCCTCACTAGTTATTACCGCAGACGGTGGCTTCCGCAAGGGCGCTGCGTTCGCGCTGAAGCCGGCCGTGGATGAAGCACTCCGCGGCGAGACAAAAGTAAAGAACGTGCTTGTGGTGAAGAGAACCGGCCAAGATGTCGAATGGAATGGCGAGCGCGATATTTGGTGGCACGATGCAATGGATAAACAAAGTTCAGAACACGTTGCCGAAAGCTTTGACAGCGAACATCCGCTATTCATCCTTTACACCTCGGGAACAACGGCGAAGCCCAAGGGCATCTTTCACACCACAGGTGGCTACTTAACTCAGGTTGCTTTTACTCATCAGATGGTTTTCGATTTAAAACCAGAGACCGATGTCTTCTGGTGCACGGCAGACGTGGGATGGATTACCGGACATTCCTATGTCGTCTACGGGCCGCTGATTAACGGCGCAACACAAGTGATGTACGAAGGCACGCCTGATACCCCACATAAGGGGCGCATCTTCGAGCTCGTCGAAAAATACGGCGTGACAATCTTGTACACCGCACCAACTCTTATTCGCACATGGATGAAATGGGGAGATGAATTCCCACAAGCGCACAACCTGTCCTCACTTCGCCTCCTTGGCAGCGTTGGCGAGCCAATCAACCCAGAGGCATGGATTTGGTACCACGAGATCATCGGTGGAGGTAAATGCCCCATCGTGGATACGTGGTGGCAGACTGAAACCGGCGCGATCATGATCTCACCACTACCAGGAATCACTGCGACAAAACCTGGCTCTGCCATGCGGCCACTTCCTGGCATCAGCGCGCGAGTCGTAAATGAGCGCGGAAATCAAGTAGAAAATGGCCATGGCGGCTATTTGATTCTCGACCAACCGTGGCCTTCAATGTTGCGCGGAATTTGGGGTGAACCAGATCGGTACAAAGACAATTACTGGTCGAAGTTCGATGGAATCTACTTCGCTGGCGACGGCGCCAAGTTAGACGAAGACGGCGCAATCTGGTTGCTTGGTCGCGTTGACGACGTCATGAATGTTTCGGGACACCGCATCTCCACCACTGAAGTTGAATCAGCACTCGTTTCTCATGAGGCCGTTGCTGAGGCGGCAGTGGTCGGTGCGACAGATGCAATGACCGGACAAGGAATTGTTGCATTTGTGATCTTGCGTTCGGGAGTTGCACATGCCGAAGGAGAGGAACTCCTGAAGCAACTCCGCGATCATGTGGCAAAAGAAATTGGTGCAATTGCACGTCCGCGCCAGATTCTAATTGTGGCCGAGCTTCCCAAAACTCGCAGCGGAAAGATCATGCGACGACTTCTTAAGGATGTCGCAGAGAATCGGGCGGTTGGAGATTCCACCACATTGGCGGATCCAAACATCATGAAACTTATTTCTGCAGGGTTGAAGAACACTACAACCGAGGAATAGCTCCAAGTTTCTTCTCAATCTCCACACGCAATTGATCGATGGCGTGCGGCATCTCCTTCTTCATCTGCGGATAGATCTTGCTTTCGTGGATCGCGTTCTTCGCGAATGCCCATGGCGACCAGAGCGCTACGGTAATTAATAAGTATGCGAATATCGTCACGCGCACAAGTTCGAGTGCAACACCGGCTATGGAATCGATGAAGCGCAATGGAGCCCAGAGAAGTCGGGCGCGGAAAAAGGACGCGAGTGAGCCCAACAATCGCCGGCCAATTTCGGCGAAGATCAGCACGGCGAAGAAGACGATGAGAAACCTATTGAGCGTGCTGTGCACCTTGGAAGTGAAGTCCAAACCAAGGATGAGCCCCAGAATGCCCCCACCTATGTAGCCGACGGTAGAGAACAAGGATTGCAAGAATCCGCGGCGATACCCAGTGATTACGGCGCCAATTGCCGCCAGAATAAGAAGTGCGTCTACAAGCATGGGGCTAATTTAAAGTCAGATGTAGGTATTTTGTCGCCAAATCGCGCAATTCTCGTTCGCTGGTTAGCACGCCGATTTTCTTGTGAACGACGGTTCCATCCTTATCAATGAACCACGTGACCGGCACTCCCATCCCGAAAAATCCCCGCGATCGCCCATCGGGATCGGCCAGGATCGGCCAAGTCATTCCGTTAGCGACGACGAAATCCGATCCGTCATTTTTCTTGGCTTCCTCGACATCGACTCCAACTATGGCAACCACCGATGAATTCTTCGCATAGAAGGACCTAATCATCGGAATCTCGTCCCGGCATGGTGCACACCAAGACCCCCATACGTTGACGATGAGGGGGCCGCGCATCTGCGCGAAGTGAATCGTCGACTTTCCGTCCAGACACGGGAATTGCAAACCGCCAGCGGCCGGCGCCAGGTGAATGGACCCGCAACTGACCACTTCTCCTAAAGTGGGCACCACTGAAGATTGGGACGAGCAACCGGTTGTGGCTGTCAAAACGGCTAACAAAATCAGCGACCACACGGTGATGCGGCGTTTCAACGGAAATCCGAATCTTGTTTCACAAGGGCTCGCGCCAGGACGGGATCCATCTCGCCAATTCCAACGGAGGGGCATAACTTTGCCAGCGGGCATGCCCCGCAGGCGGGTTTCCGCGCGTGACAGATCCGACGGCCATGCCAGATCATCCGTTGCGACAAGTTTGTCCATTCTTCCTGCGGGATCAGCTCACCGACTTCGCTCTCCACCTTCACGGGATTCTTCTCAGTAGTCCAGTGAAAGCGTCGACTCAATCGGCCGAAATGCGTGTCAACGGTAATACCTGGCACGCCGAAAGCGTGGCCCAACACCACATTCGCCGTCTTGCGCCCCACGCCGGGCAGAAGCACCAACTCCTCCAAAGTTCGCGGCACTTCTCCGCCGAAGTCGGCGACGATCTTCATAGCCAATCCTTTGATGTTCTTTGCCTTGGCACGGAAAAAGCCCGTGGAGTGGATCAGTGTCTCAATCGAGTGGAGGTCGGCCTTCGCGAACTCCGTGACGTTCGGATACTTCGCGAAAAGGGCCGGGGTAACCATGTTTACACGCTTATCCGTGCACTGCGCCGAGAGCACGGTGGCCACTAAAAGTTGCAGGGGATTGGCGAAATCGAGTTCGCAGTGAACATCTGGATAGCTCTGGCAGAGGATTTCATACATGGCGCGAGCCTTCTTAACCGAGCGCGCGTCAGCCATCACCCGACGAAGGTTACGCGTCCCTTGCCAAAGGGGTGAAACTTTCAGGCATTTCCTAGTAAAGTCCCCCCGTGACTCAAGATGAAGCGACTGTTCGCCGCGCCCCACTGTTTACTGCCCTAGATGATGCCGCTGCCGCCTCATTGCGTGCCTCGATGGAGACCGTGAGACTGGCGAAGGGTGCAACGCTTTTTTCTGAAGGCGACCCCGGCGAACATCTCTACGTTATCGTCGAAGGAAAGTTGAAGCTCGGAACTTCCAGCGGCGACGGACGAGAGAACCTTCTCTCAATTCTCGGACCTGGAGAGATGTTCGGAGAACTTTCGCTCTTTGATCCAGGGCCGCGCACATCCACGGCAACTGCCGTGACAGATGTTCGTTTGCTCAGCCTCGGACATGACCAAGTCATCCCATGGGTGACGCGTCATCCGCAGGTTGCCCTTGATCTCCTTGCGCGCTTGGCACAGAGACTTCGTCGCACCAATGAAGTTGTCGGTGATTTGGTCTTCTCTGATGTCCCAGGCCGCGTTGCTAAGGCACTCATCGACTTAGGCGAGCGCTTCGGGAAGCAGACCGATGAAGGACTCTACGTCCACCACGATCTCACTCAAGAAGAACTTGCTCAGCTTGTCGGTGCCTCACGCGAGACCGTCAACAAGGCGCTCGCTGATTTCGCAGCGCGCAACTGGATACGCCTCGACGGCCGTGCAGTTCTGATCATTGATGTTGACCGCCTAAACAAGCGCGGTCGCTAACTAACTTCTTAGTTCGACGGTTAGTTCGATCTCGACGGCAGAATCCATAGGCAATTCCGCGATTCCGACTGCAGATCGAGCATGCTTTCCTTCTTCGCCCCAGATGTGCAGGAATAATTCGCTGGCACCGTTGACGACGGCAGGCTGATTGATAAAGCCCGGGATTCCGTTGACGTATCCAACAACGCGAACAACTCTGACAATGTCATCTACATCGGCAACGGTTGCAACTGCGCCAAGGCAGTTAAGCGCGCAGATCTGAGCCATCTCCTTAGCCTGCTCGACGGTAACCGCTCCACCGACTTTGCCAGTCAGGGAGATCTTGCCGTCTACAAGCGGCAACTGTCCCGCCGTGAATACAAGTTTGCCCGTGCGAACCGCGGGTACATACGCCGCAATTGGTTTGGCGGCGATGGGAAGTTCAAGACCGAGTTCAGCGAGCTTGGCGCGTACGTGACTCATTTGATTTCTCTTTTCATGTAAGCAACGAGTTGGTCTCCGCCACCAGGTCCGGGAATGACTTGCACGAGTTCCCAGCCATCAGAACCCCAGTTGTCGAGGATCTGCTTGGTCGCATGGGTCAGTAGCGGCACGGTTACATATTCGAATTTCATTACTTCTCTCCTTATGCAAGTGCGGCTTTGACCGCGGCGGAAACAGTAGCGCCATCGGCTCTACCGGCAATCTTCGGTGACAATGCCTTCATTACCAAACCCATCCCTGCCGGGCCAGATGCGCCAGTCTCGGCGATCGCATCCTTGATCATCTGTGCCAACTCCTCATCGCTGAGTTGAGTCGGCAGGTACTTGGCGATGACTTCTCCTTCGGCACGCTCAAGTGTCGCCTTCTCCGGGCGAGCGCCAGCATCAAATGCCTCTGCGGCCTCTCGACGCTTCTTCGCCTCCCGCGAGAGCACGGTGATGACCTCAGCGTCGGTGAGTTCGCGAGCGCTCTTGCCTGATACCTCTTCATTGGTGATGGCGGTCAGCACCATTCGAATGGTTCCGGAGGTGATCTCATCACGCGAGCGAATTGCTTCGGTAAGGTCTTCCCTGAGTCGTTCTTTTAGTCCCATAGAGGTATCTTCTCATGAGACCGTATAGGGAGTAACAATGGGCTACGTAGTGCGTGAGGCAGAGATCCCGATCCTTCCTGCCGATCACGAACCTATCCGCATCGTGCACTTCTCCGACCTGCACCTCACTCCCTCAGTCAAGCGGGAGATCGCAGATATCAAGAGTTTCATCGATCTCAAGCCTGATCTTGTAATCAGCACAGGTGACTTCCTTGGATCAGTAGATGCAGTGCCGGTTGCTCTCGACGCACTGGACCAACTACTGGATCTTCCCGGACTCTTTGTATTCGGCTCTAATGATTACTACGCCCCACGAATCAAGAATCCACTTCTCTATCTGGCTCCTGACACAGGAAAGAGAATTCACGGAGATCCTTTGCCATCGCATGAACTCGCCGATGGACTCACCAAGCGCGGATGGCACAACCTCAACTTCTCGCGTGCGCTCATCGAAATCAACGGAACAACCATCGAGGCCCGCGGCACAGACGATGCTCATCTCAACCGCGACGATTACTCACTCGTCGCTGGAACGCCTGACCCCAATGCCGACATTGCAATCGGCGTGACGCATGCACCGTACAAACGCGTTCTTGAAGCGATGGGTGCTGATGGACTCTCTGCAATCTTTGCCGGGCATACGCACGGTGGGCAAGTACGCCTTCCATGGATAGGTGAGAGTAGAGCTCTCACCACCAACTGCGATCTGCCAACGTGGCGGGCGAGAGGGCTAACTCGTTTTGGGCGAGAACCGTGGTTGCATGTCTCTGCTGGCATGGGGACCAGCCCCTACGCACGGATACGCGTTGCAAGTCCGCCAGAAGTTTCGGTTGTCACTTTGATTGCGGGCAACGACAAATAATCACTGCGTCGGGGTGACAGGATTTGAACCTGCGACCTCGTCGTCCCGAACGACGCGCGCTACCAAACTGCGCCACACCCCGCTTTGCGAATACTACGTGCCTTCCGTAAGGATTTGAACTTACTGCCATCCCTTACGACGCGCGCTACCAAACTGCGCCACACCCCGCTTTGCGAATACTACTTACCTTTACCGAGGATATGAACTAGCGGTTTAGGATTCCCTTATGTTAAGAATCGCAGTTTGCCAACTACCCCTGGATATTGAAAATTTCGAGGAAAATATCACATTGGCGAACTCAGCCATTCTCGAGGCATCTTCGCGGGGCGCGCAACTAGTTGTTTTGCCAGAACTCACAAATTCTGGATATGTCTTTCGTTCCATCGCCGAACTCTCAGAACGCGCCACAACCCTTGATGGAGCCATCGTCCAAGAATGGGCATCCCTGGCAAAGAAGTTGAACCTTGTGATCGTGGCAGGTTTGGCTATCAAAGAAGAAACCCGTTTCTACAATGCCTCAGTCATTATCGATTCACACGGGCTTCGTGGCTGGTACAAGAAAGTCCATCTCTGGAACGACGAAGTGGATTTCTTCACTCCAGGTGAGTCCGAACCTCTCGTTGTCGATACCGCGGTGGGAAGAATTGCGACAATGGTCTGTTACGACGTCGAGTTCACGGAATGGGTAAGGCTCGCGATGTTGGCAGATGCAACGATCCTGGCATTGCCCACCAATTGGCCGGACGGGGGACTGCCAACCGGCCCAACCCCAATGGAGGCGGTACGCGTACAAGCCGCGGCTTCACAGAACAAGATGGTTGTCGCGGCCGCCGACCGTACGCGGATCGAGCGAGGCGTGGCTTGGAGTAGCACCAGTATCATCGCCGACAGCGATGGGATCATCCGAGCCATTGCAGATCGATCGAAGATCAATGAACTTCAAATACTTGTCGCTGACGTCGAGATTCCGACAGATCGAAAAATCAGCCCACGAAACGACGTCAGATCCGATCGACGACCAGAACTCTACAAAGGAGTGCTCCGCAAGTAATCGACTACTTGGCGAATGCGCTGAGCAATTCGTAGATGATGTGCGAAGCGGCGATACCTGTTATTTGCGCGTGATCGTAGGCAGGGGCGACCTCAACGACGTCAGCACCTATCAAGTTCAACGTCGACATCGAGCGCAATACGGCCAGCAATTCGCGGCTTGTGATTCCACCGGCTTCAGGAGTGCCGGTGCCGGGCGCGTGCGCAGGATCCAGTACATCAACGTCTATCGAGACATAGGTAGGACGATCACCCACGCGATCGAGAATCCTCTCAATTGCGCCTCTCGCGCCAAGATCTGCGAATTCGATGGACGAGAAAATATCAAAGCCTAAGTTCTCATCGTCGGTGAGGTCCTTCGCCGAATACAAGGGACCTCTTGTGCCAACGTGAATCGAACCTTCCTTGTCGATCAAGCCCTCCTCTGAAGCACGTCGGAAAGGAGTCCCGTGGGTATAGGCAGCGCCGAAATAGGTGTTCCAGGTATCCAAGTGGGCATCGAAATGCACCACGCTTATCGGACCGTGCTTTGATGCTAAAGCTCGTAGAAGCGGCAGCGCAATTGTGTGATCTCCACCTATGGAAATAACTCGCTTGGCTCTCTCGTGAATCTCTCGGCTGCCCTTTTCAATGTCTTTGATCGCCTCTTGAATATCAAAAGGGTTGACAGCCAGGTCGCCCGCATCGACAACTTGATGCGATTCAAATGGTGAGACATCCTGACCTGGATTGTATGGACGGAGCAATCTCGACGACTCACGAACATGCGACGGGCCAAAACGAGCACCAGGTCGGTAACTGACACCGGAGTCAAAAGGAATACCAATGATTGCTGTGTCTACATCTGATACGTCATCGATCGTCGGCAGCAAAGCAAAAGTGGCCGGTCCGGCGTAGCGAGGAACCTTGGTCGCATCTACCTGCCCCACAATGCCGTTTTTGGAGATTCTAGGAAGCTTGCTCACTTCTACTGCCCTTCCGTGAATGTCGGATCCAAACTCAGATGCTCGTGAACACCGAGCCATCTTCCGTTAATCAATTGAAAAACTATGGTCTCTCTTTCGCCAGTATTGACTACCCCATCAGCGGTATTCAATGTGGTGCGAACCTGATGGGTGAACACTGCTACGTCCGAAGTCAAGACTGCGACATTTGAGTTCATCGAAGTACACGCAAGGACCTTGAAATCCGTGGCCTCCCATTCCTTCCACTCTTCTTCGTACTCAGCCCGGCTATGAAAGACCTTATCCGAGTTATAGAAAATAAAAGAGGCGTCCACCGCGAAAGACTCAAAATAGCGCTCTCGATCGTGGGTTGCGAATGCAGCGACGAGGTCTCTCGCCGCCGCATTCACATCCTCAGAAATTGCTATCGCAACGCCTCTTTGTTCTTGAGTGCCAACTCACTTGCGTCGATAGCAGCCTTCTCGCTGTTCAGATCCAGTGAGCGGGTCATGAAGTAATACAACGCACCCGCAATCACCAAACCTAAGGCCCACGAGATATCAACATCTTTGAGCCACTTGGCTCCAACGCTCTCGTAGAAACTTGGGATGAACATGAATGGAATCTCGACTGCGATACC
>DASXUM010000036.1:0-20431 GCA_036504835.1 Candidatus Nanopelagicaceae bacterium | reverse complement strand
GTTGCGTTGACGATTCCCGTAAAGGTGTACTGACCGCGGGTCCATGACATATCCGCGATACCGATTACGAGGGATGCGGCTGCGATGATGAGGTTGGTGGAATCGGCGAAGTTGACTTTACCTTCGATCCAAATTCGTGCTCCAAGAACACCGATCATGCCGAAAAGCGCAGTTTCCACGCCACCTAATGCCCCGACAGGCGTCGCCATCAAGACTGCTCCAAATTTCGGAGATAGCGATAACACGATCGCACCGAGACCTGCAATCCAGTACGCCGCAGTCGAGTAAACACGAGTTGCCGCCATGACGCCGATGTTCTCTGCATATGTGGTCGTACCCGAACCGCCGCCGGCGCCTGCCAGAGTTGTTGCAACTCCGTCTGCGAAGAGAGCCATGCCCATCTGGTCATCCAGGTTCTTGCCTGTCATCGCCGCTACTGCTTTCACGTGTCCGACGTTTTCAGCAATGAGGACTAGAACGACTGGAAGGAAGAGGACGATCGCACTGATTTTGAAGGAGGGGCTGGTGAAATGAGGGAAAGCAATCCATTTGGCTGCGGAAATTCCCTTCGTGTCCACATCTCCACGAACCATTGCGAAGAGGTAGCCGATAACCAAGCCTGCGAAGATGCTTATGCGCCCAAGGAAGCCGCGCGAAAACGCAGCAATGATTGCAACTGCCGCGAGCGTGACAATGGCATCAAGTGGACCTTTCGAGAAGTTGTTCTTGGCAGCGCCGGACAAATTCAAACCGATGACCATGACAATAGTTCCGGTCACGACAGGAGGAAGGAGGTAGTTGATCCAACCAATACCGGCAGCGCGAACGATCAGACCTATTAGAGCGAGGATCAGACCAGTGACAACGACGCCACCAAGTGCCTGTGACATTCCGCCTTTAGAGACAGCCGCTGCAATAGGTGCCAAGAATGCGAATGAAGAACCAAGATAACTGGGGACGCGGTTCTTGGTGATGACCAGAAAGAGCATTGTGCCGATACCTGAGAAGAACAGGGTGGTTGTCGGCGGAAGTCCCGTAATGAGCGGAACTAGGAAGGTGGCGCCGAACATTGCGGCGATGTGCTGAAGGCCAAAACCGATTGTGCGTGGCCAGCTCAATCGCTCATCCGTGGAGACGACCTCACCGGGGGAGATAGTTTTTCCGGTGCCGTGGAGTTTCCAAGATAATAAGGACATGAATGATTCCTTCCTCAGTAGTAATGAGCCGCGTCGGCTCGTAAGCCTGCGGGGAAGGCGCTTTAAGGGTAGGGCGCCCCACGCTCAATTCGGCCTTTAGGGCACCTGCGCCACGCCGAGGGGGCGGATTTGCCAAGGCCGGATATATCCGCTTGACTAAGCATTCGATATATCGAGTCGATATATCCATTCGATAGGTGGAAGGATCCATGCGCTCTCGGACCGAATCATTGGAGTTTGCCCTTCTGGGCCTGCTCTCCAAGGACGATCTGCATGGATACGAGCTCCGCAAGCGCATGAGCGCTATTTACGGCCCATTTCGGGCTCTCTCGTTCTCAGTTCTCTACCCGCAGCTGCGGCGTATGCTCGACGCAGGGTTGATTGAAGAGTCCTTTGCCGAAGACGGCGGCCTTTCTCGCCGATCTCGCATCGTTTATCGCCTCTCTGAGCAAGGCAAAGCACGTTTTGCCACCTTGACTGAGACCGTCAGTCCCGACACATGGGAGGACGAAGGCTTCGAGATCCGGTTCGCCTTCTTTGGACCGACCTCGCGGACCAACCGCGTTCGCATCCTGGAGGGTCGCCACCGTCGACTCAAAGAGCGGGCCGAAATTCTTCGTGGTGAATTAGAAAAGTCACCCGTAGGCATTGATAAGTACCTTGAAGAGTGGCGACGTCATTCTTTGGAATCCGCTGAGCGAGAAATCGCCTGGTTGGAAGACATGATTAAGACCGAAAGGAAATAGCGTGACCATCACAACTGGCAAGGGCGACATCCGTGTTGCAATCATCGGCGTAGGCAACTGCGCCAACTCGCTCGTTCAGGGAGTCGTCTACTACAAGGACGCCCCCGTGGATCAGGAGATCCCAGGCCTCATGCATGCCGTCGTTGGTGGATATCACATCAGCAACGTCAAGTTTGTTGCTGCTTTTGACGTCGATGAGAAGAAGGTCGGATTAGACCTCTCAGATGCAATCTGGGCAAGCGAGAACAACACCATCAAATTTGCCGACGTGCCAAAGTCAGGTGTCGTAGTGCAACGAGGTGTGACCCTCGACGGTCTGGGTCGGTACTACCGAGAGACGATCACAGAGTCAGAAGCCACACCCGTGGATATCGTGAAGGAGCTCAAGGAGAACGCGGTTGATGTTCTCATCTGCTACCTGCCGGTTGGATCCGAGGAAGCAGCCAAGTTCTATGCGCAGTGCGCCCTTGATGCCGGATGTGCCTTTGTTAATGCTCTTCCTGTCTTTATTGCCTCAGATCCAGTGTGGGCAGACAAATTCACCAAAGCGGGCTTGCCGATAATCGGTGATGACATCAAGAGCCAGGTCGGCGCGACTATTACTCACCGAATCATGGCCAAGCTTTTTCAGGATCGCGGCGTGCACTTGGACCGTACTTACCAACTTAACGTGGGTGGAAATATGGATTTCAAGAACATGCTCGAGCGCGACCGTCTTGAGTCCAAGAAGATTTCCAAGACTAATTCTGTAACTTCACAATTGGAGCACGACCTAGGTGCGCGCAATGTGCATATCGGGCCATCGGATTACATTCCATGGCTAGATGACCGCAAGTGGGCGTATGTGCGTCTTGAGGGACGCGCCTTCGGTGATGTGCCGCTGAACCTTGAATACAAGTTGGAAGTATGGGATTCGCCGAACTCCGCTGGAGTCATCATTGATGCCCTCCGTTGCGCCAAATTGGGTCTGGATCGCGGGATCGGCGGACCACTTCTTTCACCCGCCAGTTACTTCATGAAGACCCCACCCGTGCAATACACAGATGATCAAGCACAAGCACGTACAGAGGAATTCATAGCCGGCAAGGTTGAGCGCTAAACACACTCAGTTACCAAGTTTTAGGCAATGAAAAACACCCCCCGATAAATCGGGGGGTGTTTTCTTCACCCTCACGGAGAGTAGAGGGCTAGATCGTCGCGTCTTCTGGAGTGCGACGAAGGTGTACCCATCCTGCTATTGAAAGGATCAATAGGAGAATTCCTCCGACTAGCGAAGCCAAGGCGCCGATCTTTGCGATCTGACCGATCTGCCAGAAGGCGTATGCGTTAAGAAGCATTCCGCGAAGGCTCTCACCCTTAAAAACGGTTTCAACTGTATTGGCAGCGGCATCGGCTTTTGCTTGCAGGTCAGCATTTGTTGGGTCCGCGGCCAGTGCGGCGGTTGCCGAGCGGTTGGCAGTAGAAGCGGCAGCATAGGTTGGCATGCTAGAAAGGTGGAAGGCGATGAAATGATCCGCATACATCTGCGCTTGCTTTCCGTTTGTCATCAACTTGCCACCGTTGTCTTTGAAAAATGCAGTTGTGGTTGCATCTTCTTTGGCGTTTCCAGTTGAGCCAGGCATGGTGATTTGTTGGGCTGAAAGCTGTGTCTTTACGGTGTTATTCGTGAAGGAGTAGCCCCAGTTCATCAAGGCGGCTGCTACGAATAGGAAAACGCTAAGACCGACACCAACTATGGTGACCATCTTGTCGAAGGTGCGACGTTTCATGATTTTCTCTCCTTTTATGTCCTTGTGTTAGGAACAGTCTTATTACACACGGTTGGTGGTGAGATTGGAAGCAATTAGCGAGAGATAGCCCTTGGAAAAGTGTGATAAATGTTAATCAGTTATGTGTGTCACCTGACGTTAACTGGATCACAATGGATTGTCATTCGAGAATTTCTTTTGATCGATATTTGATAGAACTCAAAAAACCATTGTGGGGCACATCAAATATGACGTGTACAAATACTCTTTCCATCGGCGGTGACTTCCATGTGTTGGCACGCAACGCCGAGTCGGTCGAATGCCTTGTCGCCGTAGTGCGTGCGGTATGCCAAGGCGAGAAGGACGCGAAGATTGGTGTCGCCATCGGCCTTGATCCCGAAGGTCTTCGCGGTGCGACTGACCGTGTTCTCGACGACTTTTTCTGTGTGCGAGGTTTCATGGGCGATCGCCGCGTTAGATTTCCCCTCGCAAAGTAGGTCCATGACCAGCCGTTCAAAAGGCGTCAATTCTCTTGCCAAAATGGTGATATCTGCGGTCATCGCTTCACCTCTCCGAGGAGTCTATAGAGATTGTCCTACCTTACTTTCTCTACTTCCACCCATAAGATTGCCAAATGAATGAAATCCTGGCAACAAGCGACGGTAGTGTTTTGACTCTCACTCTGAACCGTCCCGCGAAGATGAACGCGCTCACGCGGAGCATGTATTCAAGCCTTGCTGAACACCTCAGGCGTGCGGCTGGGGATTTTGGCATCCGCTGCGTCCTGATCCGCGCTGAAGGCGCGAACTTCACAGCCGGCAACGACATAAATGACTTTATTGAGTCGGCAGGTGAAGTCGCAGATTCAGAGGGATTTGATTTCTTGACCGAAATTCGCGATTTTCCGAAACCGATTGTTGCCGTGGTTCAAGGGCAGGCGATCGGCATCGGCACCACGATGCTTATGCACTGCGACGTTGTAGTTGCGGATCCGACGGCAACATTCTCGATGCCTTTCGTCACTCTTGGCCTGGTTCCGGAGGCGGGTTCTAGTTATCTCTTTCCCCAGTTGGTTGGGTACCAGCGCGCGTCCCATATCTTTCTGACAGGAGAAAGCTTTGGAGCCAAAGAGGCAGTTGACATGGGTTTGGTTACCGAACTGGCCCGCAATGCCTACGAGAGAGCGCAGGTGATAGCGGAGAAAATTTCGAAACAGCCGCCGACAGCCGTGTTGCACACCAAGGCACTCCTCAAAAGTAGGTCGTATGACGCGGTGAAAGCGGTGATGAACGCAGAGGCTGAACTATTTACTTTGGCACTTCAATCGCACGAAGCGCGAGAGGCATTAATGAATTTCGCCACTAAGAGGGAGAAGAAATGAGTCTAGAAGGAAAGAGAATATTCATCACAGGTGGGTCTCGCGGCATCGGGCTGGCAATTGCGTTGAAGGCAGCCCGTGATGGTGCATCAGTGGCGATCGCAGCAAAAACCGCGGAGGTAAATCCAAAATTGCCAGGGACCATCTTCACTGCCGCTGATGAAATCCGTAATGCAGGGGGAGTCGCCTTCCCAATTCAGTGCGACATCAGAGATGAGGAACAAATCGCACATGCAATCGCGGAAACCGCTAGCGAGTTCGGTGGAATCGATATCCTGATCAACAATGCGAGTGCGATCAATCTCACTCGAACCGAGCAGACGCCTGCCAAGAGATTCGACTTGATGTTTGATGTCAATGTTCGCGGGACGTTTCTGACCTCGCAAGCGGCGATTCCGCACCTTCGTAAATCCGCCGAAGATGGCAGAAATCCCCATATCTTGAATTTGTCGCCACCTTTGTCTCTTAATCCAAAGTGGTTCAAGAACAATCTGGCCTACACAATGGCAAAATACGGTATGAGTATGTGTGTATTGGGGATGTCGGAGGAATTTCGCCGAGATGGGATAGCGGTGAACGCCCTTTGGCCTCGCACGGCGATAGATACGGCCGCCCTGGCAATGATTCCCGGAGTCGATCTTGGTGCGTGCAGAAAACCGGAGATTTTGGCCGATGCTGCATATGCGATTCTGAATCGACCCGCCGGGCAATGCACGGGGAACTTCTTTATTGACGATGAGGTACTGGCCGCTGAGGGAGTCACGGATCTCGACAAATACTCGGTTGTACCAGGGACGAAAGACTTCCTCACTGACTTCTTCCTCGATTAAGAAGTAAGCGACGTATAATGCGGGTACGTCATCACTTTCGTGGTGTTGTAACCAATTGAACGTACGGATTGTGGTGAGGACTCGCTAGGTGTTAAATATGCCGGCAATCGAACTGGTGCTTTGGGTCATTGGCGCCTGGATTGTCCTAGGGCTGCTTGGAATCGTTGCATTGCATCGGTTTGCACTTGTTGCCAGAGTGCTCTTTCCCATAGGAGCAATCGGTGGGCTGATTCTTGCTTTCGCCGCGATTCGTTCTCTAGGCAGTGGAATGGTCGAGACCAAGCAACTCTCCTTGGGCTTGCCGCAACTTCCTTTCCATCTCCGTCTGGATGCGCTTTCAGCCTTCTTCCTTCTCGTTATCGGACTGGCCAGCTTCGGTGTCTCACTATTCGCTGCGGGATATTTCCGGGCGGGAGAGGGAACCGCACCTGGTCTGCTCTGTCTTGAATTCCATTTCTTTCTAGCAAGCATGGCCATGGTTCTTATCGCGGATGACGCATATGCCTTTATGGTGGCGTGGGAGAGCATGGCCCTCACTTCTTACTTCCTTGTTACTGCCAACCACCGACTTCCTAAGATTCGAGCAGCGGGATTTTTATACTTGGTTATTGCCCACGTTGGCGCGATCGCCATACTTCTTTGTTTTGGAGTCCTTCAAGCAAATACCGGTGATTACACCTTCGCGAATATGCGGGTCCAAAACCTTTCCACGTTCTGGGCTTCGGCCGCATTCGTCTTGGCGGTATTGGGATTTGGGGCAAAAGCAGGAATCCTTCCACTTCATGTGTGGCTCCCTGAAGCGCACCCGGCTGCTCCGTCACCAGTTTCAGCTCTCATGAGCGGTGTGATGCTCAAGATGGCGATCTATGGCCTGCTGCGCGTAGCTTTTGATCTGCTCCATCTTCATATCTGGTGGTGGGGAGTGGTCCTGCTCGCCCTTGGTTTGAGCACGGCGATTTTCGGGGTGATATTTGCCTCCGTTCAAGTCGAGATGAAACGTCTCCTTGCATACTCTTCTATCGAAAATATCGGCCTGCTCTTTGCGGCCATGGGGTTGGCATTGCTCTTCCGCTCATACGGCATGAACGCTCTAGCTGCCCTCGCCTTAACCGCATGTCTGTATCACGTGCTGGGCCATGCCCTTTTCAAGAGCCTTCTCTTCCTAACTACTGGCTCGGTACTGCATGCAACCGGAGAACGAAACTTGGGACGGTTAGGCGGACTCATTCGATTTATGCCGTGGGTAGCCTGGCTTGCTCTTATTGGCGTCCTGGCAAGCTCTGGACTTCCTCCGTTCTCCGGATTCGTTTCCGAATGGCTGCTCTTGCAGAGTTTCTTGTTTACGCCAGGTCTTCCGCAACCATTCTTGAACATGCTCATTCCAATTGCTACAGCGTCGATTGCATTGACCGCGGCTCTGGCAGGTTATGCAATGGTCAAGTTCTTTGGCGTGATCTTCCTGGGACAGCCACGTGAGGAGAAATTAAGCCAAGCCCATGACGCCGGCAAGTTCGAACGCATTGGAATGGGATGGTTGGCTTTGCTCACTATCGCTTTAGGAATTGCCCCGAATACGATTCTCCATCTCATCGACCCGGTAACTAAAGGTTTGGTAGGAATTGGGCTGGCCCACAAGGCAGGTGCCAACGGATGGTGGCTCTTAACTCCGACATCAATAGTTCGCGCAAGTTATGGACCGTTGTATTTCCTATTTGGCGTGATTGCGGCATGCGCAATCGCCTTCGTGCTGGTCCGTCTTCTCTATCACGCACGCCTTCGCCGTTCTGCTCCCTGGGGTGGTGGGCATCCCTGGAGGAATTCACGGATGCAGGACACCGCAGAAGGTTATGGCCAGCCCATTCGCCAGATATTTGAGCCCTTCTTCCATATGGATCGCCATCTACCAAAGCCGGAGGACACCGAACCGGAATATCACGTGGTCGTCTCTGACAAGTTTTGGGATGGCATCTATATGCCGATTGCGCGGGCAACTGAGTACATCTCGGCCAAGGTAGGCAAGCTGCAACAAGGAAGAATTTCAATCTATTTGCTGTACAGCTTCATTACTCTTCTTGTGATCCTTCTCCTTGTACCGACGGCACGCCAATGACAAGAGCCTTCTCCCAGTTAATTTCGGTGCTGACGCCGATTCTCCTTGCGCCTCTCCTTCTTGGTTGGGTGAATCAAGTGCGTGCATGGCTCTCCAACCGTAAAGGTGCCGGTGTTCTTCAGCCCTATCGGATGCTGCATAAGCTCTTCAACAAGGATTCGGTAATGGCCGACACGGCATCGCCGTTGTTCAGATTCGCGCCGTATGCAATTTTCGGATGCATGCTGCTCGCCAACGCAATCATCCCAACTCTCTCAACTGATCTGCCAATTGCTTCAGCGGCTGATGCGATCGCCCTTGTGGGTCTTTTCGCGCTGGCACGGATCTTTATTTCCCTAGCCGCCATGGATATAGGAACTGCCTTTGGCACATTAGGTGCCAGACGGGAGATGCTGGTCGGCTTTCTCGCTGAACCCGCCTTGCTTACTGTTCTCTTCTCCGCCTCCCTTATTGGCCAGTCGACCGCTCTTACGACGATTGTCGAATCTGTAGTTCATAAGGATTTCGCGATCTATCCCAGCCTGGTTTTCGCGAGCATGGCATTCATACTTGTCTTCTTGGCAGAGAATGCCCGCGTGCCAATCGACAACCCGGCAACGCATCTGGAACTCACGATGATTCATGAAGCCATGATTCTTGAATACTCCGGTCGCCATCTCGCCTTGATGGAGTGGGCTGCTTCCCTGAAATTGTTCGCATATTCGACTCTCGGAATTGCGCTCTTTCTGCCGTGGGGGATCGGCCAGAAGGCGACCCCATCGAGTCTCTTTCTGGCCCTGCCTTCTTTGGCATTGAAATTGACTCTCATTGGAGTTGCCCTGGCTCTAGTCGAAACCTTCTCCGCCAAATTGCGTATCTTCCGAGTGCCTGAATTCTTGGCAACTGCATTCCTCTTAGGGGTTATCGGCATGCTCACCCACATACTTTTGGGGGCATAGCGCGATGACCACGTTGAGCATCCAACTTGTGAATCTTTTCGCTGCATTTCTACTGATGCTCGCTTTCGCCATGCTGGCACAGCGACGCGTTCTCACCCTCGTTAACCTCTATGCGCTACAAGGACTCACCGTGGTGGCTGCCACGACGGTCGTCGCTCACATGACCCATCAAGAGCATCTCTATTATTCGGCCATCCTCACCTTGCTCCTCAAGGTCTTCTTAATTCCTTGGGTGCTTCACCGACTCATCAAACGATTGAACGTGCGATGGGATGTAGAGACTTTGATCAATATTCCCAGCACGATGCTGATGGGAATTGTTCTAGTTGTCTTCGCATTCAATCTAGCCCTGCCCATCTCGAAACTTTCGACGTCTGTTGTGCCCGGAACCCTGGGTATCGCCCTCGCGTGCGTACTCCTCTCATTCATGATGATGATCACCCGTTCAAAAGCACTACCTCAAGTCATCGGTTTCCTTGCCATGGAGAATGCACTTTTCTTTGCCGCAACGTCGGCGACGTACGGAATGCCTATGGTGGTCGAATTGGGAATCGCCCTTGACGTCCTTGTTGGCGTCTTCATTCTGGGCGTATTCCTCTTCCAGATTAGCGAGCAGTTTGAGAGCCTGGATATACACAATCTCGAGAACTTGAAGGAAGAGTGATGAGTCCTTTGGTCCTTGTGTTTCTCTCACCTTTGGTGGGTGCGGTTGTCCTTGCTTTCATGGGGCATCGTCCCAATGGCCGGGATATAAACGTCGCCTTCAGCTTCTTTACTTTTCTTGCGTCGGCATTTTTGACGGCAAGGATTGTCGCCCACGGTCCGGTTTTTGCTCTAGATAAGCAGTTCTTCATCGATTCACTCAATGTCTTCCTTGTGACCCTGACCGCTCTCATCGGTTTCACGACTTCGATCTTCTCGCGCCCCTATATGCGAATTGAGGAAGAGCGCGGAAAGATGACTCCGAATCGGATGCGTTTGTATTTCAGCATGTACCAACTCTTCAATTTCTGCATGTTGCTGGCGCTGACTACAAACAACATGGGCATTCTCTGGGTTGCCATGGAGGCGGCAACGCTAACAACGGTTCTGCTTGTATCTGTCTATCGCACGCCGGCGAGCCTTGAAGCGGCGTGGAAGTATTTCATTCTCTGCGGCGTGGGTATCGCACAAGCGCTCTTCGGCACGATTCTCCTCTACATGGCAGCACAGCGAGTGGTTGGGCATGGTCTGAACCCTTTGTTGTGGACCAATCTCAATTCCGTCAAATTCCATTTAAATCCGGTGATCATGTCGCTGGCCTTCGTTTTTCTCCTAGTTGGCTACGGGACCAAAGTTGGCCTGGCACCGCTACACAACTGGTTGCCTGACGCCCACGCAGAAGGTCCTACACCGATTTCGGCGGTACTTTCAGGTCTGCTCCTTAATGTCGCGTTATATGCGGTCATCCGATGCAAGGTCCTCACAGATGGAGCCTTGGGAAACCACTTCGCGGGACATTTGATGATCGGCTTCGGGTTGCTTTCGGTTCTCGTTGCAGCGTTCTCGCTTCTTCGCCAGAAGGATATTAAGCGGATGTTTTCCTATTCGTCCATTGAACACATGGGTCTGATGACTTTCGCATTCGGAATCGGCGGTCCGATCGCGAATTTCGCCGGCCTTCTTCATATGACGGTCCACGCCCTAACAAAGTCGGCGATCTTTTACGCGGTCGGACATGCAGCACAGAAGGCAGGTTCGCAGATCATGGACCAGATCCGCGGTCTCATAAAGATTAGTCCCACTGTCGGTTGGGGGCTCATGATGGGAACCCTTGCAATATTGGGCATGCCGCCATTTGGAGTTTTTGCCAGTGAGTTTTTGATCCTGACTAGCGCTATGCGCCAATTGCCATGGGCGACACCGATTCTCCTGTTGGGACTCGGTGTTGCCTTTGCGGCGATATTCAGCAGGGTGCAGCCGATGGTTTTTGGCGAAACTAACGTCAAACGATTGCCACATCCGCCAGCCTTGCTTCCGGTCTTCGTTCATTTGGGTCTGGCGTTGATGCTGGGACTCTACATTCCTTCGTACCTCAATACCTGGTTCCTCCAAGCCGCGAAGATCATTGGAGGGTAGAGGCATGGATATCAAGAATCTGGAATTAAACATCACCAGCATGCCCGCTCCATTTCTTCTCTGGCGCGCAGAGGTCAATGCCGATGAGTGGACTTCCACTGCTCTGGCAGTGGCAGAGGACCACGGAACCTTGATCACAATCTGGGGAAGCGAGAAACGAAGGGGGCTGTTAGTTGCCTCGGCGGTCTTCGAAATCAACACGGGAGAGCTTCTCTGGCTTGATCTGCCGCTGGCGAAGGGTTTGGTGCATTACCCAGATTTATCCTCCCTTTTCCCTTCGGCTACACGGATGCAGCGCGCCATCAAAGATTTGCTTGGCCTGGAGGCCGACGGTGCAAGTGATAGTCGACCTTGGTTGCGTCATGGAGGATGGCCCGCGGATTACTTTCCGCTTCGCAAGGCGAACAGGGGAAAGGAATCATCCTTTCCCGACGAGGCTGACGACTATGAATTTGTCTCAGTGGCCGGTGAAGGTGTTCATGAGATTGGCGTGGGTCCGGTGCATGCCGGAATTATCGAACCCGGACATTTCCGTTTCTCCGTCGTCGGCGAGAAGACTTTACGTCTGGAGGAGCGGCTCGGGTATGCGCATAAGGGCATAGACAAGACGTTTGAGAAATTTTCTGCCGTCGAGGGTTATCGTCTTGCTGGGCGCATGTCCGGGGACTCGACGGTGGCATATGCATGGAGTTACTGCATGAGCCTTGAGAATGTATGGGGGTGGCAGATTCCCGCACGTGGTCAATGGTTGCGTGCACTTTCCCTGGAGCGCGAGAGGGTAGCGAACCATTTAGGCGACCTGGGCGCGATTGGTAACGATGCAGGGTTCGCATTCGGTCTCTCGCAGTTCATGCGCTTACGTGAAGATTGGCTACGACTTAATAAATCGATTCTTGCGCACCGATTGATGATGGATTACATCTGCCCAGGAGGCGTCGAGAGAGATATTGATGATGCGAATCTGGCAAAGATAATTCATCAGTGTGATGAGGTAGAGAAAGAAGTGCGCACACTCCAGGGAATCTACGACGATCACTCAGGACTTCAGGATCGATTCCTAACGACAGGCGTGGTACCCAATGAGTTGGCGATGAAGCTGGGCCTTACAGGGCTTGCTGGCCGAGCAAGTGGGGTGGTCCATGATGTGCGCGTTGATGCCCCATCCGAGCCCTACTCCGAAATTCCCGTGAACATTGCCATTAGAGAAAGCGGCGATGTGTCAGCGCGAGTAGACGTCCGCTTCGATGAGGTATATGAGTCGCTTCGCCTGATCCGATACATGGTCGAGAATATGCCAGGAGGCGCCATTCGACGAGAGTACGTGCGTCGCGGTCCTGCAGGTTCGGGTGCGGGTTGGGTCGAGGGTTGGCGCGGCGGAGTATTCACCGCCCTTGATGTCGACACATCCGGTCAGATCGCGCGCTGCCACATCCATGATCCGTCCTGGCAGAATTGGCCCGTGCTGGAGTATGCGGTCATCGGAGACATCGTTCCTGACTTTCCCTTGATCAATAAATCCTTCAATTTGAGTTATTCAGGACACGACCGATGATGTGGCCGCTTATCCGCCAAATAGCGAAGGTGGGGATCGCTACGGAAAATCCGCCTCTGCCACGAGACATTGCCGACCAAGGGCGTATACATGATGAGATCCGGCGAATCCTTGGCCGGGCCCTGACAATTCGTGAAGTAGACGCGGGAAGTTGTAACGGCTGCGAACTCGAAATCAATGCGCTCGGAAATCTCTACTACAACCTAGAAGGTCTTGGAATCAAATTCGTCGCCAGCCCCCGACATGCTGACATGCTGCTGGTGACAGGTCCGGTGTCTCGCAATATGTCGCGAGCCCTCGCTGCCACTGACGAGGCAATGCCTGCTCCGAAAATAGTTGTAGCCGTGGGAGATTGCGCAATAAACGGCGGGATCTTCGGCGAGAGTTACGCCTCATTGGGTGGAGCATCAAAAGTTCTAGAAGTTGATCTCGCAATTCCGGGTTGCCCACCTGAACCGATTGAAATCCTGGAAGGCATTCTTACTGCAGTGCGTTATCGCCTAGGCAAACGTACGAATTAATTATCGTCGCGCCAAGAACGCCATAATTCAGAGTATGGACCTTTGGCAAGCATCAGATCTTCGTGAGATCCCCATTCAGTGATACGGCCATCCTCAATCACTGCAATGATGTCGGCGTCATGGGCAGTCTGCAGTCGATGTGCAATCGCAATGACCGTGCGTCCTTCCAGAACGCCAGAGAGAGACGATTCAAGATGTCGTGCTGCCCGTTGGTCCAGGAGCGAAGTTGCCTCATCTAGGACCAGAGTGTGCGGGTCTGCCAAAACCAGACGCGCCAATGCCACCTGTTGTGCTTGAGCTGGAAGCAGGCGAGCCCCGCCCGTGCCAACAGGGGTGAGCAATCCTTGGGCTAATTCGCTGGCCCATTGCTTCGCATCTACTGCGTCTAGGGCTGCCCAAATTTCATCATCAGTTGCTGAAGAGTTGGCAAGTTTGAGGTTGTCCTGAAGAGTGCCTACGAATATGTGATGTTCTTGTGTCACCAACGCAACGTGAGAACGCGCTTTCTCCACTGGAAGATACCCGACATCGGATCCGCCGATAGTCACTCTTCCGCTCACAGGGGGTTGAATTCCTGCGAGCAGTTTTCCGAGAGTCGACTTACCAGCACCGGAAGGACCTACGATCGCAATTCGCGTGCCTGGCTCGACGAGGAAAGAGATTCCCTTCAGAACCTCGCGACCTTTCTTATAGCTGTATTGAATATCTTCTCCTCGGACCTCGAAGCCTTCGGGATTGGAATCTTTGATTTCTCGCTCATCGATTTCATGGATTCCGAGTAATCGTGAGAGGGACGCCTTGCCTCCTTGGAGTTCATCGATCCACCAGAGTAAACCCTCGAGGGGATCGATCATCATCTGTGCGTAGAGAAGCGAAGTCGTAATCTGGGCTATAGATAAAGTTCCTTCATTGAAGAAATGCGCGCCAACCAGTAAGACCACACCGATAGGAACGATGTAACTGAATTCTACGAATGGGAACCATCCGGTTCGAAGGCGCAACGTGTACCGTTCCCACTCGACCCAGCGTCCAAGCGCAGAGTCGCTACGTTCGATCCGATCCTCTCCTAGTCGAAGTGCATCGATTGTTCGTCCCGACTCTGCCGACTCAACCAAGATGGAATTCATCAAAGCGTACGAAGAGGATTCCACACGATATGCCTGCGGCGACTTGCGCAGGTACCGCCGTGTAATCGCGAAGATGACCGGTCCACTGGCTAGGACGACGGCGATAAATATTGGCGCCGTGAATGCGATCGCGATAAGAATACTTGACAATTCCACTAGGCAAATAGTGATGATGGGAAAAGCGTCGCGTACCGCCCAAGTAATGTGATCGATGTCAGTGGTGGTACGAGCAAGCAATTCCCCGCTGCCTGCACGTTCGATGATGTTAGGAGGAAGTTCCACCACTCTTTCGAGGAACCGCTCCCGCAGGGAAGAAAGCACAAACTCACCAAGGATTGAGGCCTTGACCCGTGTCCAATAGGCAAAAATGGTCTGGATCACGAGGGCGATTCCGGCAATCAGGATGGCGCGTTTGATATGAACATCATGAGAGTGGGATCCAAATTGTCCAAGCAAGTTGCCAAAAACCCGCGGCGTGACGAGAGCGCATCCAACGGTGACCAATTGCAGGAATGCCACCAAGAGGAAGCCCTTAAAGTGTTTGCGAATCAAGGCCAGCATTTCTCCATTTACCGTCTTGGTGCTGGCAATCGGCAGACGCGAAGAGGATCTCTCGAGACCAAAATCTTTGGGGATGCGCTCTGTTCGCCGCGGGGGAGATTGAAAGGCACTCGGTGGCAGATGAGATGGGCTTACTGGTTTGCCTCTCATGCGCCCCTCATTACCAGCGCGCGGTACTCAGCGCTCTCTGTCAGCAGATCGTGATGGCGGCCTTCTGCTTGGAAGACGTCATTTGAAAGCAGGATTATTCGATCGGCCTTATCCAGAATCAAAGGGGAGTTGGAGAATACGACTGTCGTCTTACCCCGGCGGAGTTCGAATATGCGTGATGCAATTCGCGATTCCGTATGGGCGTCGACTGCGCTGGTCGGATCATCAAGGATCGTTATGGGCGCGTCAACGAAGAGGGTGCGCGCAAGTGCCAGACGTTGACGTTGCCCCCCGCTGAGAGTGCGTCCCCGCTCAACAACTTCGGCAGACATGCCTTCGCCTTCCAATGATTCCAGGATGTCCTGACCCGATGCCGCTTCAATGGCCTGTTCGATCGAGATTCGACCTGAGTGCGGAACCGCAAAAATCGATTCGATGGTCCCGGAAAGAATCGCCGGTTCTTTTTCCTGCGCGTATATCGTGCGACGAATCGCAGAGCGCGTGAAGGTGGTGAGTGGCTTTCCGTCCAAGAAGACGTTTGCAGCATCGGTATATCCACCAAGACGATCGCAAAGATTGTCGGCGGAGAGCGGATTGTCGCTGACAATAAGGAGGAGCTCGCCTGGTTTGACAGAAATGCCTGACTGTTCGTCCAGCAGCACACCTTCTGGATTAGGTGAATCATCTTCGCCCCACTGATTGACCGTTTTCACAGAAAGGAGGGTTACGACACGGCTTGCAGAAACGGCGGCGGAAGTCATGCGCTGTGCTGTTTCGGTGAGAACGCGAAGGGGTAAGACAAGGAAAGCGCTGTAACCGTAGAAGGAGAGAAGATTGCCCAACTTCATCTTCCCCTCGACAACCAAATTACCGCCGATGAGAATCACCACTAGAACCAGTACTCCTGGCAAGATAATTTGAAGAGCCTGCAAGAGTGAGCGGATCTTGGCAGTGCGAACCGCGGCCCGTCTAACGGCTTGCGATGCATCCCGAAATCGCGAGAGGAAAAGTTCTTCGCCGCCAATGCCGCGCAGAACGCGAAGACCGGCGACTGTATCTGCCGCTAAGTTTGACGATTCACTCAATTTCTTCCGCTGCTCGGCTTCGCGTGACTGCAATGGCTTGATGATCGGGGCTACGAGAAGGCTCATGAGCGGCACACATATGACCACGAGCAAGCCGATCCTTGGTGAGGAGCGAATCAACAGCACCGAGACGTAGAAGAAGGAGATGATGGCGCCGATCAAGCGAGGGATGTTGTCGAATCCGCGGGCAATCCTTTCGACGTCATTGTTATTTACCGAGACCACCTCGCCCGTTGATACCAGGCGTGGGAGATCCGCGCCGAGTTCAGATGCCTTTCGAGCAATGATCTGCTTGAGTCGGGTGGCCGCTGAGATCCAACTTCCTACTCCCCGGCGGTGACGAGCGATGGAGGAGAAGGATTGCACGGCGCCAAGGGCGATAATCGCCAGAGCCCATTTGTTGAGGGCGCTCTGGTTGTGGTCGGCAATTGCTTGAACCGCACGGCCCAAGAGCCCAGGCATGGAGGCAAGGCAGGCGAAACTTAGAATGCCAAAAAAAGAGCCCGTCAGAATGATTCTCGATTGGTTGCGCCCGATCCAGAACAGAAAGGCGAAGGTTGACGAAATATCGGGATGACCGGGCTCGAAGTAAGGAACGTGATCAAAGGGGGTACGAGGCGTGGCTATAACCTGCAAAATCTCCTTTGAATTCACCTCGGCAGATTACTCCATGTGTAACTTCTCGCGCGTTGAATAAGTAGACTTGCCCGACTTCAAAGGAGAGATTGTGCCAATTTTTGATCTGAACCTCGAGATGAACTCCATCAACTTTATTAAGGAGGAGGAGCGCGGGGGCAAGCCTAGTTCGCTCTTCTGGCCCTGGTGCGGTGCGAATGTGTCCCTGCTGGCCCTTTCATATGGGGCGTTCTTTCTTGGCTTTGGAATCTCTTTCAAGCAAGTTGTAATAGCGGCGTTCTTGAGCGTAGTCCTCTCCTTCGTGCTCGTTGGAGTAAGTTCTCTTGCCGGAAAGCGCTCGAATGCGCCGACCATGACCCTTTCGCGCGCAGCGTTTGGAGTCCGTGGAAATGTGGTCCCTGGACTTCTTTCTTATCTGATTTTTGTGGGCTGGGAGACGGTTCTGGTTTCCCTTGCCACATTGGCGACGGAAACAATCTTCGCGCGCCTTGGGCACATGGACCACAACCTCGCACGTGTTATCGGGTTTGCAATCGCGGTAAGCCTTACGGTGTTCGGCGGAGTGCTTGGATTCCATGTCATTATGAAATTGCAGAAGTGGCTGACGATCGCCACCGCCGTGATGACGGTTGGATATATTGCGTTGACCGTAAGCCATGTAGACTGGAGCAAGGTTTCCTCCATTCACGGTGGCAACTTACAGGCGCTCATTGGTGCGATCATTTTCGGAATCACTGGTGTGGGACTTGGCTGGGTAAATTCCGCGGCCGACTACTCACGCTACCTTCCCCGAAATGCATCCAGCAAAGCGGTGGTGAGTTGGACGGTATTTGGTTCATCCTTGGTGCCGGTCATACTTATCATTTACGGTTCTCTTCTTGCCGGAAGTAGCAAAGGGCTCAACGACAAGATCATGGCTGATCCAGTCGGAGCCCTCACGACATTGCTTCCCACCTGGTACCTCATTCCGTTTGCGATCGTCGCCGTACTTGGTCTCATCGGCGGGGCGATTTTGGATCTCTACTCGTCTGGTTTGGCCTTGGTTTCAATAGGGTTGCCTGTCCGTCGGCATGTTGCCGCTTCCATTGATGCGACGATCATGTTGCTGGGAACTATCTACATCGTCTGGCATGCTTCCAATTTCATTGGTCCCTTTCAGGGATTCTTGATTACATTGGGAGTGCCCATCGCTGTCTGGTCGGCAATCTTCGTGGCAGACGTCATGATGCGAAAACGCGATTATGCAGAAGCCGAGCTGTTCGAGGCGTCTGGTCGATATGGTGCGTGGAATTTCAGATCGATCGCACTCACCTTTGTCGGGTCCATCATCGGTTGGGGTTTCGTGACCAACCCCATGGCCTCCTGGCTCTCCTGGCAGGGGTACTTCATGGGTGCAATCGGTGGCAAGACCGGGGCGTGGGCATACGCCAACGTGGGCGTAATTTTCGCTCTGATCGTCGGGTTCCTCGGCCACATCCTGCTCTCGCGTGCGGCAATTAAGGCGCAAGAAGGAAAGCCCTAAGCCTTGAAAAGGCCGCTGAGGGGTGGCACTCTCTTGGCATGCCACAAGTAAGCCAGCACGCACAGGGAATGCCGTGTTGGGTGGATGCCAGCGTAAGCACCTCCATTCAACGCCAGAGCCTTATCGATTTCTACAGCGCCCTCTTCGGGTGGAGTTTTGATGTCAATACGCCTGAGACAGGTTTCTATTCCATTGCCCGCAATAACGGTAAGGCCGTTTTGGGAATCGGTGAGCAACCGGGAGGACAGGGACGCTGGGTTACTTATTTTTCAACCACAGATATTGCGCGAACGGCCGAACGCGCCAAGGACAATGGCGGCGATGTTTTCTTTCCACCTATGCAGGTGATGGATGTCGGTTGGATGGCGCTGGTGATGGACCCTTATGGAGCAGTCCATGGATTATGGCAGCCGATTACATTCCCTGGATTTGAGGTGATGTATGAGCCCAACTCTCTGGGTTGGTTCGATCACGTCTCCGAAGATACGCAGGGGGCGGCGGCATATTATGAACATGTTCTAGGCAATGGCATCGAATCAGATGCCCAAGAGAACATGACCATTCTCCGTCGAGGTGACCAGTGGTTTGCCAGCCTCACCCACGAGGTGAGCTCGAATCAACCACCGCAATGGACTCCTGTATTCGTTGTCGACTCACTTGACCGCATTAAGAATCGAGTTAGGGAGCTGGGCGGCACAGTCGTTGTCGAGGAGATGCCAGTGCCAGGGAGTGCGATTTCGATTTTTCAAGATCCCGTCCTTGGCAATTACATGACGGTGATGGGGGCCGGCGAGAATTCAGCTGCTTGAAAATCGGCGAGTTAAGCCAAGTCCCAATATCGCCGAAATCAGCCCCGCGACAATCAAGCCGATTTTTATTTCGGCAATTTCATTCGCGTCCGCAGTCGCCAACTCCGCGATAAAGAGTGAGACGGTCAATCCCATTCCCGCCAGGGCACCAGCCCCAGCTATATGTTTAAAGGAGAGGGATTCGGGCAATTTGGCCACTCCTATCTTCACTGCTAACCAGGCAAAGAAGGTGATGCCTAACAGCTTGCCGACCACGCGCCCGATGATAATTCCGGAGGCAACGGGGGAGGTGAGCATTTTTCCAAAGTGCGCAAAATCCACTGTGATGCCGATATTGGCCAAGGCGAAAATCGGGATGACGAGGAAACTGCTCCATGGGTGGATAAAGGAGATGAGGCGATCCAATGACATCTTCTTTCCCATCGGAAGAATCCACGCCAAAAATACCGCGCCAAATGTCGATAGGACTTTATACGGGCTAATTCCAGATGAGTAGAAAAGGCCCATAACGACTAAGGATCCGAGATCATCGGCGATGGCCAAGGTGAGCAGGAAGATCTTCACTGCCGGGTCGACCTTTGTTCCGAGTAATGCAAGCGCCCCTATCGACAACGCGATATCGGTAGGCATCGGTACAGCCCACGCATGTAAGCCTGGTCCGCCGTGATTGATTGCGGCAAAGATCAGCGCCGGCGTGAGCATTCCGCCAGCTGCCGCGATAATCGGCAGGGCCGCCGCTTTTGGATTCCGCAGTTCTCCGTCTATGAACTCGCGTTTGATCTCGAGGCCTACTAAAAAGAAGAAGATGCTCATCAAGCCCTCGCTGATGAGGGCTTGGCCGGGCCTCCAGAAATTCGCGTACTCCTGACGGGCGGGCGTGTTGGCGAATACAAGCGCGATGGCCGCGGCAACGACAAGGGCGACTCCGCCCGCGCTTTCCGTTGCGAAAAATGCGCGCATTGACTTCGGAATTCGGCGGGCCATGTGGCAAGAGTAGCGACGCCAGGTTTATTCGAGGCGGCTTCGCAGGTGAAAGCGTTATCGTGTCCAAATGCCTTTAGCCCCGAAGAAGTCGCTATCGCGACTGAAGAATGCAGCCCTTCCCAAGGAAAGCGCTATACGGATCTTGAGCCTTGCCACACTGATAAACACTTTCGGTAACGGCCTCTTCATGACGATCGAGGTCATCTATTTCACCTTGTACGTGGGCCTCACGCCGGCACAGGTCGGTCTGGGACTCTCGATGGGCGGGGCAGTGTCATTGCTTTTCAATATTCCAGCCGGACATCTGGCCGATAGATTCGGTCCACGCGACATCACTGCACTTGCGTACGCAGGGGAAGGCCTGGCTCTGGCAAGCTTCGTCTTTATCCATTCCTTTGTTCCATTTATTATCATGTCGCT
>DASXUM010000035.1:0-9732 GCA_036504835.1 Candidatus Nanopelagicaceae bacterium | reverse complement strand
GCCCGTGCGCGAATTGGCAGATTGAAGCAGAATGAGATTGAAGGCGGAACATTCTCGGTGACCAATCTTGGAATGTACGGAACCGATGAATTCTTCGCGATCCTCAATCCTCCGCAGTCGGCAATCTTGTCTGTCGGAGCGGCACTGCAGAAGCCAGTGGTTGTAAATGGCGCGGTAACCATCGCATCGGTCATCAATTTCACCTTGTCGGTGGATCACCGGGCCATCGACGGCGCTCTTGCCGCCCGCTGGCTGGCCGCCTTTGTAAAGCGTTTTGAGAACCCGATGTGGCTGGTGGTCTGACCAGATCCAGTCCCAAAATTGGCTTAGTAAGCCGTAATTAAGGTAATCTGCCCATCGCCGTTTCACACGTACAACCTTGGCGGGTTGCCCGAGCGGCCAATGGGAGCGGACTGTAAATCCGCCGGCTACGCCTTCCAAGGTTCGAATCCTTGACCCGCCACCATCGCTACCGCTTACCGTTTTGAGCAAATCCGACTACTGAATTGTTGGCACTAGTAGAGGTAGGTTCTGTATACCTATACTCGCCGCAAAACATAAACGAAGGATTAAGGCGTTACGCACGGCGCAATTCTTGGGCAACACGACGGAGCAAGGGGGCACACGTGGTCACGAGCCGGGATGTTGCTAAAGCCGCGGGTGTTTCTCAAGCAACGGTCTCCAGAACCCTGGCGGGTATCAGCGGTGTCTCGGCAAAGACTCGAGCACGAGTCCTCGAAGCATCCGAAAAGCTCGGATACGAGTTGAATCACGCGGCCCGTGCCATGCGCACGCAGCGAAGCGGAACGATCGGCGTTGTCGTCGACCGAGTAACCAATCCGTTCTATCCCGAGGTAATCGAGTCGCTCTCTCGCACCCTGGGCGAATATGACTTGAGGATGATTCTCTGGGATGCCCATGGCGCAGGTGAGCGAGGAGCTATCCAAGCTATTGGCCAGAGGATGGTGGATGGCTTGATCTTCACCACCGCCACAATATCGTCGACGCCATTGGCACTTGCCTTGGAGGCGGGGGCGCCTATGGTCTTGGTCAATCGAATTGTCGAAGGCGTCCTCTGCGATCAAGTCGATACGGACAACGCTTCGATAGCGGGAAAGGTCGCCGCCTACTTTGCGAAGGCCGGTCACGTGCATGCTGGGTTGATTGGAGGCACCGAAGACTCAAGCACTGGGCGAGACCGCGGGCAAGGTTTTCTAGCCGGGGCCAAGAAGAGCGGACTTCGAGTGCCTCGTGAATTGGTCATCGGAGGCGGGTTCTCACATAAAGGCGGCTACGAGGCGGTACATCGAATGTTCGAACAGGCAAAGCCGCCGACTGCAATTTTTTGTAGCAACGACCTCAGTGCTTTCGGGGCACTAGATGCCGCACGAATTCTCAAGATTCGAGTGCCGGAGGATTTGTGGGTGGTCGGATATGACGATATCGACATGTCATCGTGGGAGGCATTCGATCTGACAACTGCTCGTCAACCAATAGATTCGATGGTTAAGGTCGCCGTCCAGCTGCTGTTGGAACGGATCGACAACCCCAAAAAGCAGGCGACCCACCACAGATTCTCGAGCGAAATCATGGTCCGGGGCTCGACTGCCCATACGCCCTTCGACTGAGCATTGCGAAGACCGTGTAGGGGGCTCAGGTTTGCAAAATGTATACGTATGCTAAAGTCCGCCCCATAACTCCATTGAGGTCGGTGAAACGACCGAAGAAATCGACTTCGAGGATTGGAAGGTTCCATGAGCAACTCTGTTGTCCCATCAAGAGTTTTGAAGCAACCTGCAGTTGCAAGCAGTCCGCGCAGTGGCTCTCCCGAGGTCAAGAAGATCGTTGAGGATGTCATTGCAGACATTCGAGATCGAGGAGACGCGGCGGTTCGCGAGTACTCTGAAAAATTCGATCATTGGACTCCCGATTCATTTCGGTTGAGTACAGAGCAAATAGCCGAAATTGTTGCGCGAGTTCCACAGCAAGTAATCGACGATATTAAGTTCGTGCAGTCTCAAGTTCGTGCAATGGCGCAGAAACAACTTGAATCGCTAACTGAATTTGAAATCGAGACGCTGCCCGGTGTATTTCTTGGGCAAAAGAACATCCCGATTACTGCTGCAGGTGCATATATTCCTGGAGGAAAGTACCCGCTGCTTGCTTCGGCTCACATGATTATCGTGACAGCGAAAGTTGCCGGTGTAGAACGCGTTATGGCAGCCACCCCTCCAATTAAGGGCGAGATTCCTGACGCGACGATAGCTGCTATGCATCTTGCCGGTGCCGACGAGATCTATTTATTGGGTGGCGTTCAAGCAGTGGCCGCAATGGCAATTGGCACCGAGACGATAGCGCCAGTGAGTTTGATTGCCGGTCCTGGAAATGCCTTCGTTGCTGAGGCAAAAAGGCAACTATTCGGCGAGGTTGGAATCGATTTATTCGCTGGTCCAACCGAGATCCTCATCGTCGCCGATGCGAAAGCAGATCCGTTTATCGTTGCAGTGGACCTTCTTTCTCAAGCGGAGCACGGCCCAGAGTCGCCTGCCATTCTGATCACAACATCGGAAGAGCTTGGCCTTGAGGTAATTGAACACATTGATCGCATCCTTCCGGGAATGCCCACAAAAGATTTTGCAGAACCGGCTTGGCGCGATTTTGGGGCCGTCTACGTAGTGTCCACTTTGGATGATGCCTATGCGCTCGCGGATACATTTGCCTCCGAGCACGTTCAGATTCTTACTGAGTCACCACGCCAGGCTCTTGAAAAGATGCACCACTACGGCGCACTCTTTTTGGGAGAGGGCACGTGCGTTTCCTATGGCGACAAAGTCATCGGCACCAACCATGTACTTCCTACGAAGGGTGCTGCCCGCTACACAGGCGGCCTCTGGGTGGGGAAATTCCTTCGTACCGTCACGTATCAGGAAGTGGTCGATAAAAAGTCGAGCGCGTTTCTTGGCGAAATATGTGGTCGTGCCTCGCGAGTCGAGAGTTTCGAAGGTCATGCCCGATCCGGAGATGTTCGTGCCGCGAAATATGCTGGCAATGAACTTCCCTGGGACAACCACGTCTTTAATACCTGATCTGGCTAGATGATGTTTCGACTAGACGGTAAGAAGGCCTTGGTCACTGGTGCTGCCGGTGGCCTCGGAAGCGCTATTGCTGATGGCCTCGCACGACAGGGGGCGATCGTCTATGGGACAAGTCGTGACCAAGCTACTGCCGATGCTCTTGCCAGACGCTTTGGCACCGAACCTGTGGTGTTGGATCAATCCGACCTTGGTGGAATCGAGAAGGCTGTCGAACGTCTTTACGAAGTGAGCGGTGGAATTGATCTGCTCTGCAATAACGCGGGGATAAACGTTCCGCAAAAGGCCACCGAAGTAGATGTTGAAACATGGAACCGGATTCTCAACGTCAACTTATCTGGCGTCTTCTTCTTATCTCAGGCGATAGGTAAACGCTGGATCCACGACGGGGTGGCAGGAAGCATCGTTAATGTGAGTTCGCAGGCAGGAAGCGTTGCGATAGAGGAGCGCGCCAGTTACGGATCCAGCAAAGCAGCGCTTTCGCACTTGACGAAGGTACTCGCCCTTGAGTGGGCGCCTAATGGGATCAGGGTCAACGCTATAGCCCCTACTTTCATCCGCACCGAACTCACCGAGTCGACCCTTAGCAAGCCAGGTTGGGCTGATGAATTGCTCTCACGAATTCCTCTGGGTCGATTGGGAAATCCGGCTGATGTTGTTGGCGCAGTGATCTATTTATTTAGTAGCGAAGCCAGCCTTGTTACCGGTCACGTGCTAACAGTCGACGGTGGCTACACGATTCGATAGGGGAGTTGCATATGAAGAACGAAGATTCAACCAAGATCGCAATCGTCGGTGCCGGATACATGGGCGGCGGGATGGCACAGGTGTTTGCCATGGCCGGATACACGTGCGTTCTTGCCGATATCAGTGCTGAAGTCGCACAACGCTCCTATGATCGTCTGATCCATGAGTCTGAGGCCTTTGAAAGGCAAGGGCTTTTTGCACAGGGGAGCACTGCTCTGATCGCGTCGAATCTCACTGTTGCTCAGAGTATTGAGGAAGCCTCCTCACAGGCGGATTACATTGCGGAAGTTGTGCCAGAGACAGTTGAGATCAAAGAGGACGTACTTACGAGGATTAGCGCTTCCGCAAATCCCCACGCAATCATTGCGTCAAACACCTCTGCTATTCCCATTGCCAAACTCTCAACTTGGGTAACGAATCCAGTGCGTTTTCTTGGTGTTCACTGGATGAATCCATCGCCCTTTGTTCCTGGAGTCGAAATTATCGCTTCACCTGAGACCAGCGAGGACGTACTTCAATTTGTCGCAACACTCATTGATGGCCTTGGCAAAGTTACTAGCCGCGTGCCCGATGTGGCTGGATTCATAGCCAATCGGCTGCAGTTTGCTTTGTATCGCGAAGCAGTACTCATGTACGAAGAAGGATCTGCAACTCCTGAGCAAGTTGACTCCGTGGTAAGCAATACCTTTGGTTTCCGACTTGCCTTCTTTGGGCCATTTGCAATCGCAGATATGGCAGGACTTGATGTATATGCCGGTGCCTATCGAAGTTTGTCGCAGGCGTATGGTGAAAGATTTTCCGCGCCCAAATCACTGTTAGAAAAAGTTGAAGCCGGAGATTTTGGTTTAAAAACTGGTGGTGGTTTTGTTGGACTAGATGGCGATCAAAAGGAAGAGATTGCTTTGTACCGCAATCGCGCCTATGCCGCACTTTCAAAATTGAAGCTCGAATTGGGAACCCCTCCGGGATTTCCTTCCTAACAATTTTGTTATATCAAAGTATCAGATTGTGAATTGTTTGATCTCCTTTCGTCGATCGTCGCGTAATAGGTAACTTTTCAGTAACGATAATCGGGGCAAAATTGACCCCGGAATCTCGTATTTGAGCGTGAGTGAAGATTTGGCCCCGAGTGCCCGCCCTCTAAAGAACAAAAGAGCCACCTAAAACCGGACATTTCGCGCTTGCTGGCGGGGCCGGAAGATCGCGGATGGGTGTTAACACTTAGTTAACAAAAGTGAAAAATGGGTACAGTGTGATTTGACGTACAGATTTCCCTTGCTTACGATCCACTCACTCATTGGGGGTTTGCCGTGATCGATGAAGTAGCAGTTAACAAGCACTTAGAGCCATGCCATTCGCCCCTGCACGGGCTTTGCGGCCCATTAATGAATACGAATACATTGCAGACGGTATGCAAATGATGAGCTCTGCGATGTCACATAACAACAGAGACGAAAGAGTTCTTCCTGAAACCGATGCAGGTTTTGGACGTCACTTAAATCCAGGAAAGCGACCAGCACTGATTCTGGTTGATTTTGTAAAAGCATATTTCGAGCCAGGCGCACAGTTGTATATGGGCCTGGATGATTGTTTGCATTCAGCCGCTCGATTGCTTAAAGCTGCGCGTGCTGCTGGCATTCTCGTTGTACATACACAAGTGTCATTCTCTGAAGGTGGAGTTGATGGCGGTGTCTTCTTCAAGAAGATCGATGCGCTAAAACATTTTGTTGGCAATGCACCACTCGGCGAAATTATGCCTGAAGTAAAGCCATTACCGAGTGAAGTTGTGATCGTAAAGCAATATGCGAGTTCTTTCTTTGGCACAACACTTTCTTCAACATTGCAAGCAAGTGGGGTTGACACTCTAATCATCACGGGAGTGAGTACAAGTGGTTGTGTAAGAGCGACAGCCGTGGACACAATTCAACATGGCTTCATTCCGTTAGTTTGCCGAGATGCGGTGGGCGATCGGAACGATGGTCCACACGAAGCCAATCTTTTTGACCTTCAAGCCAAATACGCAGAGGTCATGTCTGAAGAATCAATCCTTCAATACCTAACCTCGCTCACAGAGAGTGCAAACACTAAATGAGCAAAATCGAAGAGCCAGTGAAGAGTGAAATCTCTGAAAAGGGAAGCGGCCCCCGACTAAGTCGAATTCCGCAAGTGACTCAGAAACTCGAGAGATACGGCGTTCTAGTCGCTTGGGTTGCAGTTGCGCTTCTCTTCTCGATTCTCCTTCCGAAGACCTTCCCAACGTGGCCAACTGTTCGATTGATTTTCGGGACACAGACCGTAATTCTCTTCGCAACAATCGGGTTGATGTTCTCGCTTGCAGTAGGCGAATTCGACTTGTCGATGGGAAGCATGGTTGGTTTTGGTGGATCAATGATGACCGTGCTCAACGGCACAAATCATTGGCCAGCATGGGCAGCAGTTCTCCTGACACTTGTTGTGAGTTTTCTCTTTGGATGTATCAATGCATTCTTGGCGGTGTATATAGGGGTCCAGTCGATCATCATTACTCTTGGAACTGGCACGCTCCTGGCGGGATTGTCTTTGGCAATTACTGGGGGGCAAGTTGTCACGGGTATATCAACATCTTTAGTCAATTTCATTTCCACGCAATTTCTCGGTATTCCGTTGCCCTTCTACTTCGCCGTACTTCTTACGGGCGTGGCCTGGTTCATTCTCCAGCAGACGCCTCTGGGACGCCGAATGATCTTCGTACAAGAGAATCGTGAAGTTGCACGATTGGCCGGACTAAAAGTCAAGCGAATTAGAGCCGGTGGACTTATTGCAACCTCGACGATTGCAGGCTTCGCCGGAATGGTTCTCGCGGGAACAAACGGAGCAGCAAATCCTCAGGCAGGTTCGTACTACCTACTGCCGGCCTTTGCTGCCGCCTTCTTGGGATCAACAGCCATTATTCCTGGTCGCTTCAACGCTATCGGGACTTTTGTAGCCGTCTACTTCTTGGTGACGGGTATTACCGGTTTGCAGTATCTGGGATACGCCGGTTGGCCAGAACAAGTCTTCTATGGAGGCTCTCTTGTACTCGCTGTAACGATCAGTCATTTGGTCGGTAGACACCAGATCAAGGGCAATTAGCCCGAACGAGCAGGAAATGAATAAACCTAGAGTTCCCGAAGTCATCGAGAACAATCCAAGGAGGAAGCAATGAGAAGAGCTACACCAATTGCACGTCCCGATGCGGGAAGTAGGTCTCGAAAGAAGAGTTTCGCAGCCCTATCTCTAACGGTCGGTATGGCAGTTACCGCTTCTGTATTGGCTCCAGTTGTGTCGGCAAGTGCTGCAACAAGCACCGCCACATCTGCAGGAGTCATTCGAGCGACTGCTGTCGTGAAGGCATACCGCAAGCCGCCCGTTTGGAAGGGCCCATCCGCAACAGTTAGTTTGAAGGGTCTTGCCGGAAAGCGCGTTGTCTACATCAACGTTTCCAGCGGAATCCCAGTTCTTAAGTACTGGTCAGACCATGTCACTGCTCTCGCCCTCAAGTACGGCGGAGTCAAAGTTGAGGTTGTAGATGCAAAGGGATCAGTAGACGAGGCAAACAAGGGTTTTGCAATGGCTATCGCAACCAAGGCAGATGCAGTTCTACTTCAGGCATTCCCTGCTTCACTTTTCCAGAAGCAGATTGCTGATGCACATGCAGCTGGCATCAAGGTCATCACAGGCAACACTGGCGTTCCCGGAGACGTCTCTGGTGGACAAGATGCTGAAGTTAGCTTCGATTACGCCCAAGTTGGTCGTATCCAGGCCGACTGGTTCGTAATGGACTCAAAGGGCAAAGGCAAGGGACTCGTAGTTAGCTCGAACGACGTTCCTGCTTCACCAACTCAGGCCAACGCAATCGTTGCAGAAGCCAAGAAGAACTGCCCTGCGTGCAACTTGATCGTCAAGGACGTTCAGATTCCACAGTGGCAGACATCAATCCCAACGTTGTTCCAATCAACGATGAACACGGATCCAACCCGCACCTACTTGCTTCCAATTTACGATGGTCAGTCACTTCCTGGCCTTGGCGCAATTCGTGCAGCTGGTGCTGGTAGCAAGGTCAACGTCGGAACATTCAATGCAACACCTGGCATCGTTGAGTCACTTAACGATCCAAAGAGCGGTCTTAAGCTCGACATCGGTGGAAACAATGAGTGGTGGGCATATGCCGGAACAGACACGATCTTCCGTGTTTTGAGCGGTACTGCACCAATCAAGAACTACAACATCGGACTTCGTGTCTTTGATACCTCTAACTCGAACTTGATCAAGGGTACCGATGACGGTCCATGGTACGGATACACGGGCTTCCGAGGACGCTTCACAGCTCTCTGGAAGAAGTAAGTTCCACTTTCAATCCGCGGGTGCAAAGTTGCACCCGCGGATTGAAAACCAAAAATCATTGCCTTAAATAATTTTCTATTCATTCGAAGGAGTTGAACATGGCAGCCACAGAAGGAATGCCGCAAGTTGCACAGCACACGTTGAGTGCGCGTCATCTTGCCAAGACCTTTAATGGCGTGACCGTTCTCTCTGACGTTTCAGTTGACATCGCGCCAGGCGAAGTCGTTGCGCTTATTGGTCAAAACGGCAGCGGCAAATCGACGTTTATCAAGATTCTCTCCGGCTTTCACTCTCCTGATCCAGGTGCCGAAGTCTTCATGGGGGGCGAGAGCGTAGTAGACGTTCTTAACGAGGGACCAAGCCGAACCGGTATGGCCTTTATCCATCAGGATCTTCCGTTGATTGAGTCAATGACCATTCTGGAGAATTTGCGCGTTGCACGATTCACGACAAATTTTGCGCACCGTATTCAATGGAGTGACGAGAGAGCCACGGTCAAGCGGATACTCGCCACGGTCGGTCTCGACCTCTCTCCAAACTTACGTATTTCGCAGCTTTCGGTAACCGAGCGGGCTCTTGTAGCGATCGCACGTGGTTTATCAGAGGTTGAATCCGAGAACTCTTCTGGCCCCCGGCTCTTGGTGCTCGATGAGCCAACTGCCTATCTCCCACAAGATGGCGTAAAACGTTTATTCCAAGTAGTACAGGGGCTGGCCGATCAGGGAGTCAGCATCTTGTTCGTATCCCATCGACTTGATGAAGTTCTAGATTATTGCTCTCGCGCCATCGTTTTCCGTGGCGGAGAACTTGTGGGCGATATGCCAACCGCCGGAAAGACTGAACGCGATTTAGTTGAAATCATGTTGGGACGAGCCCCCGAAAGTATCTATCCCATCCGCCAAGTCACGCCAGGGGAAATCGTGCTCGAGGTCGTCGGTTTGACCGGCAGCCAAGTACGGGGAATCGAATTTGATGGGCGCAAGGGAGAGATCATCGGTTTTGTCGGACTTCCTGGCGAAGGTTACGACGAGATTCCATATCTACTGGCCGGTGCTCAATCTTGTTCCGCAGGCATGGCAGTAATAGATGGCGTGGAAGTCAACCTAACGAAGTTGATCCCAGCCGAAGCAATCGCGAACGGGATTGTGCTTCTGCCCGCCGACCGAAAAGGTTCGAGCGGTGCGATCACTCTCTCGGTCGGAGAGAACCTGACTCTTCCCACTCTGCAACGCTATACACGTTTTGGCTCAGTAATCCGCCACGGCGTTGAACGTAATCGAGTTGCCGCAGAACTCAAGCGCTTCACGGTGACGCCACCTATTCAGAATGCGCCCCTTGCAACTCTTAGCGGTGGCAATCAGCAGAAGGTATTGCTTGCCAAATGGGCCATTGCAGACCCGAAAGTATTTATTCTTCACGAACCTACCCACGGAGTTGACGTAGGTGCCAAGCGAGAAGTCTTTGCCCAACTTGATCTCCTCTCTCGGCAAGGCGCACTCCTTCTTATTAGCAGCGTTGAGTATGAAGACTT
>DASXUM010000034.1:0-6193 GCA_036504835.1 Candidatus Nanopelagicaceae bacterium | reverse complement strand
TCCACTGCCGCCGCCGGTAATTGTGGCAACGCGGCCTTCTAAACGTTTTGTCATTGTGTTGAGCTCCTAGTCGTTGGAAATGAAGACGTTCTTAACTTCGGTGAATGAATCTAGTGCGTCTGGCCCCAACTCGCGCCCGAGTCCAGATTGTTTGAATCCGCCAAACGGGGTCCAATAGCGAACGGAGGAGTGGGAGTTGACCGAGAGGTTCCCGGTCTCGACCCCGCGCGACACGCGCAGAGCACGTCCGATATCGCGGGTCCAGATTGAACCGGAAAGCCCGTACTCGCTGTCGTTTGCCATTGCGATGGCATCGGCTTCGTCCTCGAATGTCATCACGGAAACGACGGGTCCGAAGACCTCCTCGCGCCACGAACGGGCCTGCGTGTTCTTGGGAAGAAGGACGGTAGGTGCCATCCAGTAGCCAGGTCCTGATGGTGCCGAACCCTTAAATGCGATGGGCTCGTCGAGGAATGTCTGCACGACGTCGTACTGCTTGCGCGAGATAAGCGGGCCCATCTCGGCAGTTGCCAGTGAAGGATCCTCAACGCGGAACTTCTTGATCGCGGTCTCAAAGTGCTCCATGAAGGTATCGAAGGCGCTCTTCTGAATCAGAATGCGCGAACGTGCACAGCAGTCCTGTCCGGCGTTATCCAAGAAGGAGCCTGGAGCGGCAGCGGCAGCTTTCTCAACATCGGCATCGGCGAAGATGATGTTGGATGATTTGCCACCGAGTTCGAGGGTGACTCGCTTAACTTGATCGGCGCAACCAGCCATGATCCCCTTGCCGACTTGGGTTGATCCGGTGAAGACGACTTTGCGCACTGCTGGGTGCGTTACGAAACGTGCCCCCACGATGCTGCCCTTGCCGGGAAGCACGTTGAAGACACCGGAGGGAAGTCCTGCAAGGAGTGCGAGTTCGCCCAAACGCATTGCGGTAAGCGGCGTGTACTCGGCGGGCTTTAGAACAACGGTGTTGCCCGCCGCAAGTGCTGGCGCAAAACCCCAACCTGCAATGGGCATCGGGAAGTTCCACGGAACGATGACTGCGACAACGCCGAGTGGTTCCTTGAATGTGACATCTATGCCGCCCGGCACTGGAATCTGTCGGCCGAAGAGGCGCTCGGGTGCAGCAGAGTAGTAGTTGAGAACGTTGACGACGTTATCGACTTCCCACAATGCGTTGCCGCGGGTGTGACCCGAGTTGGCAATCTCCAGCTGCGCCAACTCTTCTTTGTGGTCGGCAACGACATCGGCAAAGCGGCGTAGCAACTTGGCGCGATCGCCAGGTGCAACGTTGCGCCATGTCTCAAAGGCCTTAGCCGCCTTCGCAATGACGGCGTCGGTGCCTTCGAGGTCAAGGTGCTCGATCGTTGTTACTAATTTCTCTGTTGCAGGATTTATTACGTCATACGAAAGTGACACTTAATCAAGACCTTTCAAAGTTGCGGAAGAGTTCCCAGTTGGTAACTGCTTTGCCGTAGGCGGCCATTTCCACTTCGGCGTAGTTCGTGTAGTGGTCTTGGACTTCGGCGCCAAAGGTTTCTTTGACCCAGGCGCTCTCAGACCAGAGTTTCTGCGCTTCGAGCATAGTCGAGGGAACGCGGGCTGAATCCGAAGCGTAGGCATTGCCTTCGAAAATGGGCTCGAGGGTCATCTTCTTCTTGATGCCATCAAGGCCAGCGGCCACGATTCCGGCAACAGCTAGGTATGGGTTTACGTCCCCGCCAGGTACGCGGTTCTCCAGGCGCAGTCCGTGGCCATGTCCCACCAGGCGCAGTGCGCAGGTGCGGTTGTCGCGGCCCCAGCGGATTGCGGTGGGGGCGAAAGATCCTGGTACGTAGCGCTTGTATGAGTTGATATTTGGCGCGAACATCAAAGCGAGTTCTCGCAAGTGTGCGATCTGCCCGGCAATGAAGTAGCGACCGACATCGCTAAGACCTTCGGGATCCTTCTCATCGACCATGACGAGCTCGTCGTTGAGACCGCGGAAGGAGCAATGGATGTGAGAAGAGTTGCCTTCCTTCTCATTGGGCTTGGCCATGAAGGTCAACGCGTAACCAGCTGCAGCGGCAATTTCTTTAGCACCGTTCTTGTAGATCACGTGGTTGTCGCAGTTGCTGAGGGCATCTGAATAACGGAAGGCGATCTCATGCTGACCGAAGTTGCACTCGCCCTTAACGGATTCGACGTCCATCCCAGCGCCAGCCATACCTAGACGGATAGAACGGAGGAGTGGCTCAACACGTGCGCCACCCAAGAGGGAGTAGTCAACGTTGTACTGGTTTGCCGGAGTGAGACCGATGTAGTGCTTGTTCCATGCGTCCTCGTACGAGTTGTTGAAGAGAACGAATTCGAGTTCGGTTCCGACGTAAGGCTTCATTCCTGCATCGGCAAGTGCTTTGACTTGCTTGCGCAAAATTTGGCGAGGTGAGGCGACGACATCTTTTCCGTCCAGCCACTTCACATCGGCAAGAACCATCGCGGCACCCTCTTGCCATGGGACTCGTCGCAGTGTCGACATGTCCGGTTCCATGACGAAGTCGCTGTAGCCGCGTTCCCAGGACGACATCTCGTATCCGCCGACGGTGTTCATATCCATATCGACTGCTAGCAAGTAGTTGCAGCCTTCTGTGCCGTGGGCGAGGGTGTCGTTAAGAAAATGCTCTCCGTGAATTCTCTTACCTACTAATCGACCTTGCATATCGGTCATGGCGACAATGACTGTGTCGATTGTGCCGTCTTTTATATCTTTTTTGAGTTGTTCTACGCTGTATGAGGACATGCGGGCAAGTATTCCAGTTACTTTTTAAAAAACAACCCCTATATCTAGTGGCAGAACCACTACATATAGTGGTTATTGAATAATGCAAAAAACCCGCCGCAGTTATGCGACGGGCTTTTTGTAACCACTTTGTTATCTTATTGATCGATTGTACGGACTGGTCCTTTGAACCAATTCTTAACCGACAGGTGCCACCAGATCCAGAGAATGATCAGAACACCGAAGGTGAGAATCGGGGCATAGTTGACAGCCGTCCATGTGAATCCCTTGTTCCAAGGAATTCCTGCTGGACTAAACGGCATGATGAAGTAAACCGAAATCACCGCAATCTCAATAACTGCAATGAGGTTCATCCACTTGTACTTATTGCCAAGGGTCCACTGGCCACCAACGAATTTATCCCGCATCTTCCATCGCTGATAGATAGGAATGAGGAACGCAAGGTAGAGACCGATCACCGCAACCGATACGACTGCGTAGAAGGCGGTTGGTGCACCACTTGGGCTCTTGTACAGAGCTGGCAAGGTGATGATGACGCCAATGACCGCAGAGACGAGAACCGCGTTCAACGGAACTCGGTGCTTGTTGACCTTCTTCCAGAATCGGTTTCCGGGTACGGCACCATCGCGTGAGAACGCGAACATCATGCGCGAGCACGATGTGAGGCATGCCGCGACACAGAAGATCTGCCCCGCCGTTGAGATGACCAAGACAAGCCGGAAGAGCGCTCCGTCACCAAGTGCGTTTACGAGCAAGGTGAAAATGGAGCCCTGACCGTAGGGATTGATCTTGGGATCAGTTGAGTTGATGATGTCGGGCTTGGCGGCATAGATGAATGCCATCAAGAGGATGTAACCGCCGACTGCCGAGTAGAAGATCGACTGCCAGATTCCGCGTGCCGCGGCCATATGCGCGCCCTGCGTCTCCTCGGAGAGGTGAGCCGAGGCGTCAAAGCCGGTGATCGTGTACTGGGTCAGCAAGAATCCCAGTGGGAGCACGAAGAGCCAGTACGTTGAATGGCTATTGCCGAACCCGGAGTTGTTGATCTGCGTCGTATACATCCACTTGAGTGATTGGTGCTGCTTTGGCGCGAAGATCAAGATGCCGATAACCGCGGCGGCGCCGAATACGTGCCACCAGACCGAAACGTTGTTGATAATCGCCAGCAAGTGACCGCCGAAGATATTAACGACCGTCACGAAGATCATCAGGACCATGAACCAGAAGAACTGCTGCTTCAGGTATTCGCCGCCGAGGAAATCCTTGGCGTACGCGGGGGAGATGTCGCCAATCAAGGTGTTGAGGAAGAAGGCCGCGCCGTATCCAACCGATGCGGTTACAGCGAGGAGTCCAATGAGGTTAAGCCAGCCAGTGTAGAAACCGGCCTTCGCTCCACCTAGTTTGGAAGCCCACCAGTAAATACCTCCTGATGTCGGGTAAGCCGAAGCAAGTTCGGACATGCACAGTCCAATGATCAAAATGAATGCGGAGATCAGTGGCCAGCCAATGGAAATTGCTACCGGTCCGCCGTAATTCCAACCTTGGGCAAAGGTTGTAAAGCAGCCTGCCAGAATTGAAATAATCGAGAAAGAAATCGCGAAGTTGGAGAACCCGCTCCAACTTCTATTAAGTTCTTGTTTGTAACCCAGTTCAGCTAAGCGACGTTCGTCATCTGTTTGATTCGGCAAGATATCCTCCTAAAGCCGGGTACTTGGATCTACGGTGATCCAAGGTCAGTTACGTCGTCGGTGAGGGGCACCGAGATAACTTTCTGAAAGAAAGTGTCTCGCGCGATGAGTAACTTGGGTCATACCCTTACATGAATTCTTCGCCGTGTCGCTAACGGCAAAGACCGAAGTGCAGTGGGGAGTGTTGGCACCTCGGTCTTTACTGGTTAGTAATTTGATATCAAGATATTTACTGCGCTGTCATTCCTCCATCGGCAGAGATCACTGAACCGGTAAGGAATGAGGCTTCATCCGATGCCAAGAAGAGAACCAGGTTGGCGATTTCGCGCGGTGTGCCAGGGCGTCCAATTGGTTGAAAGGAAGAAATCGTTGAATACACATGGTCGAGTCCGCCCAACATGTCGGCATGGGCGTAGTTGATGGGGGTATCGACCCATCCGGGGCAGATTGCATTGCAACGGATTCCGGTCTTGGCGTAATCCAATGCGATTCCGCGGGTCAGCATGACGACTGCCCCCTTGGAGGCCGAATAGACGCTCAAAAACGGCTCGGATACTAAGCCGTTGACGCTGGACATATTCACGATGGAACCGCGTCCCGTCTTAAGCATGTGGGGGATTGCGGCGCGCGACAGGAACATCGCGCCTTTGACGTTCACATTGAGGGTGCGATCGATTGTCTCGTTGGTGACCTCATGGAACACACCTGGCAGATTCACGCCAGCATTGTTTACCAAGACGTCGATGCTCCCGTATTTCGAAACCGTGTCAGCAACGATGGCATCGCATTGGTCGGACTTGGAGATATCGATGGTGTAAGCATTGGCGACTCCGCCGGCAGCGACGATTTTCGTGGCGGTGGCTTCAGCGGCGGCACCATTGATGTCGGCGCAGACTACTTTGCCACCTTCTTCGGCAAGTCGAATTGCACTTGCTTCGCCAATTCCTGAACCGGCGCCCGTAACGATACAGACACGATCTAGCACTCTGCCCGACATTTCATATCTCCTTTAGTTGATTGATGTAAAAAGACGAACCCGCCATACCGAAGTATGGCGGGTTCGTTTCTGACTTGTAAGTGCTTACTGTGAGTCGACGGTGCGGACTGGTCCAGTGAACCATTTGCGTGCACTGGCGAACCACCAGATCATCGCGCCACCCACGATGATGAGCATCGCGATTGGTGCGTACTGAACTGACATCCACGAGAACGCCTTGTTGCCAGGAACGCCAGCAGGCACTGTTGGAAGGCAGAAGTAAATGGAGATGATGACGATTTCTGCAACTGCAGCAGGAGCCATCCACTTCCATTTCTTTCCTAGGTTCCATTCGCCCTGCTTGAAGGAATCTCCAGCCTTGAAACGCAACCAGATTGGAATTGCGAATGCTACGAAGAGACCAATGACGGTCACCGATGTAACAGCGTAGAAAGCGATTGGGACAGTTGTTCCCTTTGGTGCCCAGAGTGCAGGCAAGGTAAGAACAACGGATGCAACACCCAAGCCGGTAGCGGCGTGAGATGGGTTCCGGTTCTTGTCCAACTTCGTCCAGTACTGGTGACCAGGAACAGCGCGGTCACGTGAGAAGGCGAAGAGCATGCGGGATCCTGCAGTAACGCAGGACATTCCGCAGAAGAACTGACCGACGCAGGTGATGATCAAGATCATCTTTGCCCAACTCATCGAAACAGCGGTCAAGAAGATCACTGGTGAGAATCCACC
>DASXUM010000033.1:0-41981 GCA_036504835.1 Candidatus Nanopelagicaceae bacterium | reverse complement strand
CGAATTCTCTACGAAATGCACGAGGAGGAGCGTGGCAATTCCCTTTCGACGAAATGAAGGGTCTACAACAAGCAAGTCCATGAAATCCATCCCACGAAACGCCTGCGGTTTATGTATGGCAAATCCCTGGATACTCGACCCGGTTGCCATGACTTGACATCTGTATTCAAAGACGGCTGCTCGAATCTGTTCTTCGCGATTAAAGGCTGAATTCAACGCTTGGCCGTCTAGATTTTGAATCGCGACAATATCGTCTGATTCTGCTCTGCGAATCTTGCTTTGCATAAGGCGCCAACCAATCAGGTGGTGGACCGTACTGGGATCGAACCAGTGACCTCTTCGATGTCAACGAAGCGCTCTACCGCTGAGCCAACGGTCCTAATTTGCCGAAGCATACCCCACGCTTTAGCAGGCGGGGAAAACGTTCATCTTCCGAAATCATCCTCAATTCGCTCGATGTCATCCTCGCCAAAATAAGTCCCAGTCTGGACTTCTATGAAGATGACCTCTGAATCGCTGATGTTGCTGACACGGTGAAGGTCTCCGATATTGATATCGATCGCGTCGCCGGGTACGTGATGCGAAATCACTCCGTTAAGAGTCACCTCTGCCTCGCCCTGAACTATGTACCAGTGCTCGGCGCGCTTCTCGTGACGTTGGTAGGAGAGGCGCTTTCCCGGGGTGACCCAGATGCACTTCACTTTGAAGAACGGCGTCTCTTGGAGGACTTCATAGCGTCCCCAAGGGCGGGTGGATTTCTCTAGCTCCATTGCCAGTTCCGTGCCCTTCTCTTCATTTAGCTCATTTGGAGGTGGAGACGGGATTTGAACCCGTGTAGCAGGATTTGCAGTCCTGAGCCTCGCCTCTCGGCCACTCCACCGTAAAAAAATCGGCGATCAATATATGAATATAGTGAACGCCGACCATTAGAGCGGACGACGGGACTCGAACCCGCGACATCCACCTTGGCAAGGTGGTGCGCTACCAACTGCGCTACGTCCGCACACACGCACGATCACACGAATGTCCTCGTTTGTGCTTGGCGAAATCTATCGTAGCGCGGCGTCTTGCGCCAAAGCGAGGCACGGAGGCCCGCCTAGTCGTACGGTTGCCGAGTGGAATTGACGAGCATTTCAGCCGCTGAACCCCTTTTCTGGATGGGTGGGCGACTCGCATATGACTTGCAGGAGATATCTCACGATCCTGCCTGTCTCGATGCTCCGGGGTTCTGGGCAGTGACGGCGACTTTCGAAGGCGAATGGACTTGTGCTCGATTTGGTCGCGTTGTCGATGCACCTTTGCCGCACGCAGTGGAGCAATGGAAGCCAGTTGGGACTACGTGGAAGAGTTCGATTGGAGAAGACGGTTATATCAATTACGTCCAGACAATAAGAGAGCAGATATCTCAGGGTTGGGTTTACCAAGTGAACGCCTGTCGCGAGCTTTCAACTCGTTTCTCTGGATCGTCGTTGTTGCCGCTGATGCACCAGGTACTGACTCATAATCCTGCGCCGTTTGCTAGTTACTTGAGGCTTCCCGGAATCGAGATTGCCTCGGCCTCACCGGAATTGTTTTTGCAGCGAGAAGATGGCGTTGTGACATCTGCACCTATCAAAGGCACCAAGCCACCGGAGATGGATGATATTGAATTCGGAAACAAAGACACCGCCGAGAACGTGATGATTGTCGATTTGATACGCAATGATCTGGGACGCATCTGTAAAACGGGTACCGTCCACGTTCCGCGGTTGCTGGAAACACAGATGCACCCAGGACTTAGTCATCTGGTCTCCTACGTTGAAGGATCACTCCGCGACGGAATTGCCTGGCCTGAGATATCTAGTGCCCTTCTTCCTCCTGGCTCTGTCAGTGGTGCTCCGAAATCATCTGCGGTGCAGACGATCAAAGACCTTGAAGGCCAGGAGCGTGGCCCTTATTGCGGTCCCCTTGGATGGGTAGAAGATGGGCGAGCGTTGTTGTCTCTGGCGATCCGAATTTTCTGGACGGCAGGCGATGAGTTTTTGCGATTTGGGACCGGTGCAGGAATAACGTGGAGCAGTTCGCCAGAGGGGGAGTGGGAGGAGACGCAATTGAAAGCACGTCGACTCATCGCCATTGCCAATGGTGAAATCGCATGAAGGCGGTATTTCCAGAAGGTGAAGGAATTTTCGAAACTATCAAGACGATCCACGGAGTGCCCTACGCGATGACCCGCCACATGGCTCGGGCTACCCGCAGTGCCGCGATCCTCGGTATGAGAATCCAACCCGAAAGTCAGATTCGTAGTGCAGTATCCGGAGTTCTCTCCAAAACTCCTGCAGCGCTGGAATTTGGCCGATTGCGCGTAACTTTCCACCCCGACGGAGAATTTGAAATGGTCCACGAGACCTATCATCCGTGGACGAGCCCAGCACGATTAACGATTAGCGAAAAGGTGATTGACGAGAATTCCCCCTGGATTGGGATGAAGACTTTGCCATTTACCGAAAGCATCGAAGCATTGAAGGTGGCTCGTGAGCAGGGCTTTGATGATGCAGTCCGCTTCAACACCAGCGGCGAGATCGCCGAAACTTCTGTCGCGAATATTCTCCTCAAAGTTGGTGGACGCTGGCTCACTCCGAATCTGGCATCGGGATGTCTGCCCGGCATCACGAGAGGATTGGTACTGGATTGGCTCGATGTTAAGGAGGCGACACTGACTCGAGACGACCTTGAAAGCGCCGAATCCATCTACTTGCTCTCTAGTTTGAAGGATGCGCAACCGGTTTCTTCATTGGAGGATCGCGCTCTTGAGATCGATGAGGAGATCAGGGAAGAATTGGCCGATCGGATGGCCCGCGATATTGACCCGTAACGGGGTTATTAGCTCATCGGTAGAGCGCTCGCTTCACACGCGAGAGGTAGCAGGTTCGACACCTGCATAGCCCACCTTTAGGTAGACTCACTGGCATGTCGCAGATTGAGATCATCGTAAATGGCCAAAACACGTCTATTTCAGATGATCAGCGACCCACAAACCTCTTTGCCGACCAGAAGGATGTCGTCGTCTGCCGCATCAACGGAGAACTCCGGGACCTCTGGACCGACCTGCAACCAGGCGACATCGTCGAAAGTGTCACGATTTCCTCGCCGGACGGATTGAAGGTTCTGCGCCACTCCACTGCGCATGTCCTGGCTCAAGCAGTCCAACAGGTCTTCTCAGATACCCGACTCGGAATCGGACCTCCCATCACCGATGGTTTTTATTACGACTTTGATCCAGCAAAACCATTCACACCGGATGACCTGACCGCACTTGAAACCGCAATGCGCAAGATCGTGAAGGAAGGCCAACGTTTCCGACGTCGCGTCGTTACCGAGGATCAGGCACTGACTGAGTTGGCCAATGAGCCCTACAAGTGCGAGCTCGTCGGTTTGAAGTCACCGGCAGCAGATGAGACCAGCGTCGAAGTCGGTGGCGCAGAACTCACGATTTACGACAATTTGGGCCGCGACGGCCAACCGGTGTGGAGCGACCTTTGTCGTGGTCCGCATCTGCCGTCGACCAAGCACATTCCTGCCTTCAAATTGATGCGCAGCGCAGGTGCCTACTGGCGCGGGTCCGAGAAGAACCCGATGCTCCAGCGCATCTACGGCACTGCGTGGGCGACACAGGACGATCTCAACAATTACCTCGATTTCCTTCTTGAAGCAGAGAAGCGAGACCACCGCCGACTGGGTGCTGAGTTAGATCTCTTCTCCTTTCCAGACGAAATCGGATCGGGTCTGGCCGTATTCCATCCCAAGGGCGGAATCATCCGACAGGCGATGGAGGATTACTCACGTCGCCGACACGTCGAAGAAGATTACGAGTTCGTTTACTCACCGCACCTGACGAAGGCCGGGTTGTTCGAGAAGTCGGGTCACTTAGATTGGTATGCCGACGGAATGTATCCGCCGATGATCCTTGATGAAGAACTACATGCTGATGGAACCGTCAAGCGTGCCGGCCAGCAGTACTACATGAAGCCGATGAACTGCCCGTTCCACTGCTTGATCTACAGTTCCCGCCAACGTTCATACCGAGAGTTGCCACTGCGCCTCTTCGAGTTTGGTTCGGTCTATCGCTATGAGAAGTCTGGCGTGCTTCACGGAATTACCCGTGCTCGGGGATTCACACAAGATGACGCACACATCTATTGCACACGAGAGCAGATGGCAGGAGAGCTCGACAGCCTGCTCACCTTCGTACTCAATCTGCTCCGCGATTACGGTTTGAGCGATTTCTATCTTGAGCTTTCGACGCGCGATCCCGAGAAATCCATCGGCGAAGACTCAGAATGGGAAGAGGCAACTGATGCGTTGCGCCAAGCAGCGATCAAGCAGAACCTCGAACTTGTCCTCGACGAGGGCGGCGCTGCTTTCTACGGCCCGAAGATTTCCGTGCAAGCCAAAGATGCAATTGGCCGCACATGGCAGTTGTCCACGATCCAAGTGGACTTCCAAGAGCCGGGACGTTTTGATCTTGAATACGTCGCCAGCGATGGTTCTCGCCAGCAGCCTGTCATGATCCACCGCGCTTTATTTGGTTCGATAGAACGCTTCTTCGGCGTGCTCACCGAGCACTATGCCGGTGCATTTCCGCCGTGGTTGGCGCCGGTACAAGTGATGGGTATCCCCGTCGCCGACTCATTCGAGCCCTATCTCCGCGATGTCATCACGCAGATGAAGAAGCGCGGCATCCGCGCTTCAATCGATGCGTCAGATGATCGTATGCAGAAGAAGGTTCGTAACGCGCAACTTGAGAAGATCCCGTTCATGGTGATCGCAGGGGATGAGGACCAGAAGGCGGGCGCAGTCTCTTTTAGATATCGAGATGGCCAGCAACGCAATGGAATCTCCATCGCCGATGCAATTGAGGAAATCGAAAGCGCCATCCGAGAGCGTCGACAGGTATAGGTGGTTCCAATGATTGATGGGGTAGGCATGCCCGATGCTTGGCAGCGGATGTGGGCACCCCATCGGATGGAGTACCTGCGGGGCGAGAATCGTCCCCTGTCCACCAATGATGTGCCGTGCCCTTTCTGTCGAATCCCATCGTTGACCGACGAAGAAGGTTTGATCGTTCACCGCGGCAAGAATGCATATGTTGTAATGAATTTGTATCCATACAACGCAGGACACCTTCTCGTCTGCGCCTACCGACATGTCGCAGACTTGACCGACTTAACCGATGATGAGCGCAATGAGATTTCCGAACTCACTGCTCATGCAATGAAAACCATCCGCAAAGTTGCCAACGCCGCCGGATTTAATATCGGCATGAACCAAGGTGAAGCATCGGGAGCCGGAGTCGCCGACCACATACACCAGCACGTTGTCCCGCGTTGGGGTGGAGACGCAAACTTCATGCCCATCATCGGGGGAGTGAAAGTATTGCCTCAATTGCTTTCGCAGACGCGATCGGATCTTGCAGCTGCTTGGTAGAAGTGAGCGGTTAGTGTGACAACTGTGCGATGTAGTTCTTCACGATATCCACGCCAATTCCTTTTTCTATCCAGACGGGTATAGCTGGGAACATCAGACCTGCTGCAAATCCATCCTTGCCCATGACATCGATGGCGGCCATATATTCGCGGCGAAACTCCTCGACCAAGGTGTGATGCTCTGGTTCGCTGGGGAGAACTTGCGGGGGAAATTTCGAGTAGTCGAGGATCTTCATGTCTTCCAGTGAGATGAGCGCGCAGGCGACACCCGCCTCGTCGTGTAGCACGAGGTAAGGCGTCACTGTCAGATCGAAGACTCGGTTGGCCAGCATCACGGCGTCATCGAAATCGGCCTCCTGATTCTCCAGACCAGTCACGACGATCAGTCGAGGGACCATGGCATCGTTTAGCCCCTCCCATTGGGCAATGGACTCAGGGTCGATCCCCGTAGCCGGGTTAACGACGAAGATCGCCAGGTCGCATTCACTGGGGTCAGAAGGGTTGGTAACTCCGCCGAATTCGGCGGCAATTTTCTCAGGATTCGCGCTGGAATGGCCGAAGACGTGAATGCGAACGGCGGATTTGCCCGTCGAATCTGGAATGGGAAGGTTTGAACTAGGTATCGCCACGAGGTCAGCCTACGATGGTGGCGATGATTAGCGACCTTATAAAGCCAGCGGTGACACGTGTCATCACCCCGACGGCCAGGGGACTTCTCCGGATGGGACTCACGCCCAACTCCATGACGGTCGTGGGCGGAATCGGCGTGGTCGCTTCCTCGTTCGCCTTCTATCCAAATCGGCATTTTTTTGGGGGCACCCTTGTCGTGACCTTCTTCATTTTGAGCGACCTCTTCGACGGGACGATGGCTCGGATATCCCAGAAGGGCAGCAGTCCGTGGGGCTCCTTTCTTGACTCCACCGTCGACCGGATCACCGACTCGTCCATTCTGATCGCCCTGATACTTGGGTTGGACGCACACGGCGATCGCCTCATCCCTGTGATCCTTATAGCGATCTTGACCGGCGTCCTTGTTCCTTACATACGCGCGAAGGCCGAATCCATCGGAGTGAAGTGCAGCGGTGGCCTTGCCGAACGCACCGAGCGGTTGATCATCGCTCTGGTGGCGATAGGCCTGCATGGTTTAGGAGTTCCCTTCGCATTGGCAGTTGGTATGTGGCTACTTGCCATTCTCGGGACTTTCACCGTATTCCAGCGAATCGTGATCGTAAAGAAGGCTGTCAAGAATCCATGAGCAAAGTTGTTGACTCTTGTATTGCGTTTTTGTATCTCTTCGCATGGCGTGTTGTTCGCTGGCTACCCGAGAAATTTGCTTACTCACTTTTTTACTCGATCGGCAGGATTCTGACAAAGAGAGAAGGCAAGAGCGTCAATCGACTCCGATCGAACTTAGCGCGAGTGAAACCTGAATATTCCGAAACTCAATTGGATTCACTCATGCACTCTTCTATGAAGTCCTATATGCGCTATTGGTGCGACACATTTAGATTCCCTGATTGGTCAAACGAGCAGCTCATGGGCACTGTGGAAGTCCACGACGAACACCTCTTAATGAATGCCATCGCCGCGGGCACCGGAGTAATAGTCGCACTGCCGCATGCCGGCAATTGGGACCACGCGGGTGCATATTTCTGCAGCAAAGGCGTAAAGCTTGCCACGGTGGCCGAGCGCTTGAAACCTGATCTGCTCTTCCGAAAGTTTGTCTCTTTCCGCGAGGCAATGGGTATGGAAGTCCTTGCGTTGGATTCACGTGCGATACCTACGTTGGCGCGAAGACTGCGCGAAGGTGGCTTGGTAGCTTTGGTCGCAGACCGTGACCTCTCCAAGACTGGTGTCTCCGTGAATTTCTTCGGTGGTATTGCTCGAATGCCGGCTGGTCCAGCAGTGTTGGCGATCAACACTGGAGCACCTCTGCTCACTGCGTATGTTTCGTACCGTCCAAATGGGATTCATATTGACTTCTCCTTGATCGAAGTCAGTACCGAAGGCACTCAGCAAGAACGCGTGCAAGCAACGGTTCAACGATGCGCTGACAATTTCGCCAAGGGAATTGCAGAACATCCAGAGGATTGGCACATGTTGCAGCGCATCTGGGTGGATGCTGATTTCAAGGAACGCGTAGATGCCTAATAAGAAACTTCGCATCGGCATTGTCTGCCCCTATGGATGGGACACCCCCGGCGGGGTACAGGCGCACATTGGCGATCTTGCCGAGTATCTGATCATGCAGGGCCACTACGTTTCCATTCTGGCACCCGCGATCGATGAGGAGTCGCTTCCTCCGTACGTGGTGAGCGCAGGAAAACCCATTGCTATTCCGTACAACGGCGCAGTCGCTCGAGTTCTCTTTGGTCCAATCGCTTTCTCGCGTGTGAGGCAGTGGATTGCACAAGGAAATTTCGATCTGCTCCATCTTCACGAGCCCGCTATTCCTTCTCTTTCGCTCCTTGCTTGCTGGGCCGCAGAAGGGCCGATGGTTGGAACATTCCATGCATCTTCCAAGAAGCAACGTGCCATCTATGCCGTGGGTCCGATCCTCGAGCCCGTCATTGAGAAACTTGCCGTAAGGATCGCGGTTAGTGAGGCCGCGCGCCACACTCTCACGCAACACCTCGAGACAGACGCGATTGTTATACCGAACGGGATATTTACCGAGCGCTTTGCCGCCGGCAAGCCTCGGTCTGAATGGGTGGGCGACACGCTCGGCTTCATGGGGCGATTCGAGGAGCCGCGCAAAGGGCTTAGCGTCTTGCTTGATGCCCTGCCAATTGTGACTCGTTTCGTTCCGAATGTCCGCGTACTTGTGGCAGGTCCGGGGGATGGCGACGACATGCTCAAGAAAGTCGATCCGCAATTGAGGGGCAGGATTACTTTCCTCGGACGACTCAACGAGAAAGACAAGGCAGATTTTCTGAGTTCGGTTTCTCTCTATGTGGCACCCAATACAGGTGGAGAGTCTTTTGGAATCATTCTTGCCGAAGCGATGGCTGCAGGAGCCACCATCGTGGCCAGCGATATTCCGGCATTTGCTTCATTGTTAGGTGAGGGCCAGTACGGAGCCTTGTTTAAGTCCGAGGACTCGACCGATTTAGCGAGAATTTTGATTGATCTCCTTCGTGATGAAGAGAAGAGAAAAATGCTGGCCTCGGTTGGACGAGAACATTCCAAAATTTTTGACTGGCGCAATGTGGCACAGCAGATTCTGTCGGTATATGAAATGGCGACGGTTGGCGGCGTCGGAGTACGCCTTGCATCTGATACCCGAAGTTGGAGCAGGTTGCTCAATCGTGAGATGGGACCGGAATGAAGATCGCCTTCTTAGTTGTGGCTCTACTGCTTGTCATCCTCTGGTATTTGAGTTTCTCGGCAACTCGCTTGGATCGTCTACATCATCGCGTTGAAACGAGTTGGGCGAATCTGGACGGCCTTTTGCAGAGGAGAGCGGCCATAGCTCTTGAGATCGCGCGGAGCGAGCGAGCTGATCCGGCCTCCTCGCTTCTTCTTACGGCGGCGGCCTACCAAGCCCGCGATGCCTCCATCGTTAATAGATCTCATGCAGAAAGCGGGCTCTCGGGCGCGCTTGGCCTCCTCCAGAACGACTTGACCCATGAATCCAATGCCGCCGAACAGGCGTTGCTCCAAGAACTTTCCGAACTTACAAATAAAATACGCGTTGCCATAGCCATACATGTCGATGCAGTGAATAGGACTCGAGCCGTGCGTCAGAAACTGATCTTCAAAGTGTTCCGCTTAGCGGGCCGTGCCCCGCTTCCCGTAACTTATGAATTTGAAGATGACGTTCTCTAGGCGCACAAGGGCGATAGCCATCGCCGCAACCGTGTTGATGATTGCACTAACAGGCTGTTCTTCAGTGAAAAAGACCCTCCACATAGCGACCACTCCCACGCCGGCCCCCGTCACGTACAACTCGATCAGTGGTCGTGTTGGCACGGACGGCCCAGTCCTCGTTGTCAAAGTCGATGACACCACCCAGGCGCACCCTCAGATCGGAATAGAGAAAGCGGACTTGGTCTACATCGAAGAAGTCGAGGGTGGTTTGACGCGACTGGCCGCGGTGTTCTCATCGGTGATCCCTTCGCAGATCGGCCCAGTGCGAAGTGCACGAATAAGTGACATTGATCTGCTTTCGCAGTATGGACATGTTGCCTTTGCTTATTCGGGTGCGCAGACAAAGATGCTTCCGGTGATCGCGGCTGCCAATCTGGAAAATCTTGGCGCCCAGCGTGAGTCGGCGACTTTATACACGCGTGATGAAAGTCGTTTTGCCCCCGTAAATCTGATACTCCGCGCGGATCTATTGATGGCGCGACTTACCGATCAACACATCTCGATCGCGACGTCTAAGAACATGGGATGGACTTTCGGACCTGCTCCGAAGGGCGGCCAAGCAATTCTTTCTGTGAAATTGAAGTGGCCTGCGAACACGTATAGCGCGGTCTGGTCGCCGAGTGAGGATCGCTGGTTGTTGATTCACGCCAATACTCCAGACTTGGCCTCGGATGGAAGTCAGTTGGGGCCAACAACTTTGGTCATTCAACTTGTCTCCATCACGCCCTCGCAGTATCACGACAAATTCGGAGGAGTGACTCCATTCTCTGCGACGATCGGGACTGGCAGCGGTTACGTTCTTCGCAATGGGTTCGCATATGCGGCAAAGTGGACAAGACCCGATGCGACCTCAGGTACCTCGTGGACATTGCCTGACGGAACGCCGATTCCGTTTGCCGGTGGTCAGATTTGGGTCGCTATGACGGATTCTCCTCCGGTTTTCACGCTTCCGCCTACGGCGTCAGCGAGCCCCAGTCCGACAAAGTAGGATTACTTCCTCAAAAGATTTTAAAGGGGAGTTCCATGTCTGAGGTCACCGGTACAGGTCGAGTCAAGCGCGGTATGGCAGAAATGCTCAAGGGCGGCGTCATCATGGATGTCGTCAACGCTGAGCAAGCCAAGATCGCAGAGGATGCCGGCGCTGTCGCTGTCATGGCGCTAGAGCGCGTGCCCGCAGACATTCGCGCCCAAGGCGGCGTTTCACGAATGTCAGATCCGGACATGATCGAGAAGATTAAAGCCGCCGTATCGATTCCTGTCATGGCAAAGGCGCGTATCGGACATTTTGTCGAAGCGCAGATATTGGAAAGTTTGGGAGTGGACTACATCGACGAGTCCGAAGTTTTGACCCCGGCCGATTACAAGAACCATATTGATAAATGGAACTTCACAGTTCCATTCGTATGTGGTGCGACCAATCTTGGCGAAGCACTTCGTCGTATAAATGAAGGCGCTGCCATGATCCGCTCAAAGGGTGAAGCCGGCACTGGCGATGTTTCCAATGCTGTGACGCACATGCGCGAAATTGGCGGAGAGATTCGTCGCCTGACGTCAATGCGCGATGACGAGCTTTACGTAGCAGCGAAGGAGTACCAAGCACCTTACGAATTGGTGAAGGAGGTCGCCCAAACTGGCAAACTCCCGGTTGTACTCTTCACTGCCGGAGGAATCGCCACACCCGCAGATGCGGCAATGATGATGCAGCTCGGTGCCGATGGCGTATTCATCGGTTCTGGAATCTTCAAATCTGGCGACCCTTCCCGTCGCGCCGCAGCATGCGTGAAAGCGACAACATTCTTCGATGACCCAAAGGTCATTGCAGATGCCTCTCGCGGACTAGGTGATGCCATGGTTGGAATCAACGTGGCAGACATTCCCGTTCCTCACCGCCTTGCAGAACGCGGCTGGTAAATCGGAAAGAGAATGAAAGTAGGCGTACTCGCGTTGCAAGGTGATGTGCGCGAACATATTCGGGCGCTAGAAGATTGTGGCGCTCAGGCAGTAGCAGTGCGTCGTGCTAAGGAGATTGAAGAGATCGACGCTCTGGTGCTTCCAGGAGGCGAATCGACGACCATCGCACATTTGGCCCAAACATTCGGAGTATTCGACCTTATTTCGAATCGAATCAAATCCGGCCTTCCCGTGTACGGCTCGTGCGCAGGGATGATTCTTTTGGCGGACCGGGTATTAGATGCGACGGCGGATCAAAAGACCTTTGGCGGGATGGATATCACCGTCCGAAGAAACGCATTTGGTCGCCAGGTCGACTCGTTCGAAATAGATATCGCCATTGCGGGCTTAACAAGTACGGCGATGCGCGCGGTGTTCATCCGTGCTCCCTGGGTCGAGCAGGTCGGGTCAGGGGTGCAGATTCTCTCCTCGGTCACACGTGAAGGGGTGAGCCATCCCGTGGCGGTACGGCAGGGTCACATGCTGGCGACCTCTTTTCACCCCGAATTGACCGAGGACAGCCGTATTCATCGATATTTCATTCAGGAAGTGTGCAAGTCGCTCTGATTTAATCGGATAAAGTTTGCCCAGCGAGTTTTAGTTCTCAACACAAATTGATGGGGTGTATATGTCCGGCCATTCCAAATGGGCGACGACCAAGCACAAGAAGGCAATCATTGATTCGCGCCGTGCAAAGTCATTTGCGAAGTTCATCAAGGCAATCGAAGTGGCCGCACGCACCGGTGGACCCGACTTAGTCGGTAACCCCACTCTCTTCGACGCCGTCACTAAGGCCAAGAAGAATTCCATGCCGGCCGACAACATTGATCGTGCCATCAAACGAGGCGCTGGTCTCGAATCTGGCGGCGCCGATTGGCAGACGATTATGTACGAAGGTTATGGACCTGGGGGCGTCGCGTTCCTAATTGAATGTCTGACTGATAATCGAAACCGGGCAGCATCCGAAGTTAGAGTGGCCGTTACGCGCAATGGGGGATCCATGGCGGACCCTGGTTCGGTCTCTTACCTCTTCAGCCGCAAAGGCGTTGTGATTGTCAACAAGGGTGCCAATGTCACCGAAGACAAAATTCTTGAAGCAGTACTAGAAGCCGGTGCGCAGGAAGTAAACGACATCGGTGAATCCTTTGAAATAGTAAGTGAGCCTTCAGAGCTAGTCGCAGTCCGCACCGCGTTGCAAGCCGCAGGGATGGAATACGAATCAGCAGAAACGTCGCTGTTACCGTCGATGTCAATTCCGTTGGACGCCGAACAAGCCGAGAAAGTCTTCAAACTGGTTGATGCGATAGAAGAACTCGATGACGTGCAGAACGTGTACGGAAACTTCGATGTATCCGACGAAGTCATGGCGAGCCTAGATTGATTCATCCAACGGCCGATCTAGGCTGAGTGGGTGAATGCCCAGACTGCATTAAGGCACGTCCGGCTGTGACGCGCATTCTCGGGGTAGACCCTGGTCTCACGCGTTGCGGAGTGGGAGTCATCGAGGGCCAGATCGGGTCTCCGATTTCCCTTGTCGGCGTTGGGGTCATTCTTACCTCGCCCGATACACCTCTCGAGCAGCGTCTCCTTCAACTAGAGGAACAACTCACTGAGTGGGTTGAATTGCATCGTCCTGATGTGATCGCAGTCGAGCGAGTCTTCTCGCAACTCAATGTGCGTACGGTGATGGGTACGGGTCAGGCTTCAGGAATCGCGTTGCTGGTTGCAGCACGGGCGGGAATACGAGTTGTCATGCATACGCCTAGCGAGGTTAAGGCCGCAGTTACCGGGACTGGCCGGGCTAACAAAGCGCAGGTCGCAGAGATGGTCCGCCGCCTGCTTCAACTGGAAGTCATTCCCAAACCTGTCGACAGCACCGATGCTCTCGCTCTTGCGATCTGCCACCTCTGGCGGGGCGGCGGCAACGATCGTTTTGCAGACGCCGTGGCAAATGAGAAATTGAGGCTTAAGAAATTGGGCACATCATGATCGCCTCGCTTTTCGGTCGAGTCCGATCACTTCACAACGATCGGACCGTCATCGATGTCGGGGGAGTTGGACTGGCAGTGACGATCACTCCTGCTACAAGTGCTCGACTAAGCATAGGAAATGACGCACAACTCTTCACCTCGTTAGTCGTGAGAGAAGATGCATTGACCCTCTACGGTTTTCTTGACGAAGAATCGCGAGTTGCTTTCGATCTTGTTCAGACGGTTACGGGCATCGGCCCCAAAGTAGCAATGTCCATCCTTGCGAACCTAACTCCGGAGGATCTTGGTTATGCAATCGCTCAAGAGAATGTTGCGGTCATTGAACGCGTACCCGGAATTGGCCGTAAGGGCGCGCAGAGATTGATCCTCGAACTCAAGGGGAAGATCACCCACCTCGCTGAAGGTATCCCTGTCGGCCATGTCCCTCAGTGGCGTGAACAATTGAGCAGTGCCCTCATCTCACTTGGATTCTCGGCCAAGGAGGCTGATACGGCCGTGGGAGCGTTGCTCGTAGCGATGCAGGGTGAGAAGGAAGACCCCGCAGACTTCGAACTCGGCGACTTGCTGAAACGTGCACTTCAAAAAGGATCACGGGGTCTTTAGGCGATGTCCAACGAACCAGAAGAAAGACTTGTGGCGCCAGCGGTGCGTCGCGAAGAATCGGCCGCAGAAAACGCCCTGCGACCACGATCTCTATCGGAATTCATAGGTCAACACCGGGTGCGAGAACAGATTGATGTTCTACTCACTGCCGCCCGCCATAGAAACTCGCCGGCCGATCACATACTCCTCTCTGGTCCGCCGGGTCTTGGCAAAACTACGTTGGCCCTGATTTTGGCCAGCGAAATGGAGACACCGATCCGGATAACGAGTGGACCGGCCATCACGCATGCCGGTGATCTCGCCTCGATCCTTTCTTCCCTTATGGAAGGAGAGATTCTCTTTCTTGACGAGATACATCGCCTTCCTCGTCCGGCAGAGGAACTCCTCTACCTGGCAATGGAGGACTTCCGGGTGGATGTCGTCGTAGGAAAGGGACCTGGCGCCACCGCAATTCCCCTTCAGTTGCCACACTTCACATTGGTTGGCGCAACGACGAGGGCGGGGCTGCTTCCGAGTCCACTCCGTGATCGTTTTGGTTTTACGGCTCACCTCGATTTCTACGACTCAGATGAGATCGCCAAAGTATTGGTCAGGAGTGCGGCTCTGCTGAATCTGGTGATCCATCCTCAGGCGATTGCTGAAATCGCGGGGCGTTCCCGAGGAACCCCGCGCATCGCAAACCGACTTCTTAGACGAGTTAGGGATTATGCGCAGGTTCGGGGTTCGTTGGAATTGTCGGCAGATGACGCTCGAGCCGCTCTTGAGATGTACGAAGTGGATGAATTGGGTCTGGATCGTCTTGATAGAGCTGTTCTGTTGGCCCTGGTCGAGCGATTCAATGGGGGACCGGTAGGCCTTTCAACTCTGGCCATTGCCGTCGGCGAGGAAACTGAGACTGTGGAATCGGTAGCTGAACCGTTCCTTGTCAGAAATGGATTCATGGCGCGTACTCCACGGGGCCGAATTGCCACGGCTCAAGGGTGGCGGCATGTGGGATTCGAACCGCCGATTTCGACCTTTACCCCCTCCATTTTCGACACGCCCGCCTCTGATGCCTAGACTCTCTACCCATGTCCACTTCCGCACAATCTCGAACGCCTAAGACGGCTGCCAAGCCGGGTCGCACACTCGCGATTTTGGGTGTTGTCCTCGTCGCCCTCCTGTCCCTCGTCTTTATTCAGGGGGCGACCTCCGTAAAACTTGGTCTTGATCTTCGAGGGGGAACCAGCGTCACGCTCCAACCGCGTATCGCCGCAGGGACCAACGGCAAGGTAACAAGTGCTGCCATCGATCAGGCCGTCTCTATTATTCGTCAGCGCGTTAACTCCTTGGGTGTGGCCGAGAGCGAAGTGACTGCGCAAGGAAGTGGTGTCAATCGTCAGATCGTGATCTCAGTTCCAGGAGACACTGGTCGTCGCGTTGTGGACCTAGTCGGGCAAACCGCCGAACTGCGCTTCCGTCAAGTTTTAGTTGAGGGTGCGCCCGGGCCGACCGCAGTAACAGGAGCGGCAGCTACTCCGCCCGCGGGCGTGAGCGCAGCACTCAATGCTGAATATGCAAAGCTAGATTGCAGCAAAGCTACGAATCGTCAGGGTTCGGGAACAGATAACCCCAATGCCCCAATCGTTACTTGCCAGAAAGATGGCACGAGCAAATTCATTCTTGCCCCAGCCGAAGTACTCGGACAAGACATTTCAAAAGCTTCTGCTTCGATCAACCAGACAACTGGCAGCGGTTGGTATGTCCTTCTGACATTCAACGACGCCGGAACAAAGAAGTTCGGGGCGCTAACCACTCGTGTTACGAAACTCGCCTCACCACAAAATGAAGTTGCCATTGTGCTGGATGGATTGGTTCAGTCAGCCCCGCGAATTAACGAAGCAATCACCGCGGGAAATGCGGAGATCACCGGCAACTTCTCGCAGACTGATGCCACCGATCTCGCCAATGTTCTGAAGTACGGTGCGCTTCCGCTGGCATTTGATCGCGGTGAGGTGCAACAGATCTCGCCAACGCTTGGTTCTGATCAACTTCGTGCGGGCTTGCTGGCAGGCTTCATCGGTCTTGGTCTGGTAATTCTCTACTCACTGCTTTACTACAGAGGACTCGGAATCGTCTCGGTGGGCTCACTTCTCATCGCCGGTTCGATCACCTACCTTCTCTTCCTTCTCTTTGGAAAGTGGCTGGGCTTCACGCTCACGTTGGCGGGTATCGCAGGTGCCATTGTGGCCATCGGTATTACCGCGGACTCCTTCATCGTCTACTTCGAACGTATTCGTGACGAAGTTCGAGAAGGTCGAACTCTGCGCTCTGCCGTTGAAACTGGATGGATCCGAGCACGTCGAACAATTATCGTGGCGGACTTCGTCTCGATAATTGCAGCCGCCCTTCTCTACATCTTCGCGGTGGGTGGGGTTCGCGGATTCGCCTTCACCCTCGGCTTAACGACATTGATCGATCTTTTCGTGGTCTTTGTCTTCACGAAACCGATCGTTACCGTATTTGCCAAGCTGAAGTTTTACAGCTCTGGTCACCCGCTGTCCGGTCTTTCACCTAAGAACTTGGGTGTTGTCGTGGCCGCACCAACAGCAGTCAAGGAGGCATAAGACATGACAAGACTTTCTGGTATTGGTGGACGTCTGTATCGTGGCGAAACCTCCTTTGATTTCATTGGAAAGCGCCGTCGTTGGTACGCCTTCTCCGGCGTGCTGATCATCGCTTCCGCATTGGCTTTGTCGATTCAGGGTCTGCACCTTGGTATTGAATTCAAGGGCGGATCTGAATTCACGGTCACCAAGACAGGGATCTCGCTTCCCGATGCGCGTGCGGCTGTTGCAAGCACGCATGTTCCAGGCGACACGATCATTCAGAAGTTGGGTACGAACAAAATCCGTGTTCAGACCGCTCCGCTATCGACGGCTCAGTCCAATCAAGTTCAGGACGCTTTGGCCGCCAAGTTCGGAGTGAGTTCGGAATCGATCGACACTCAGATCGTTGGACCTTCGTGGGGTAAAGAGATCACCCGCAAAGCTCTGTATGGACTCTTCGGATTCTTGATTGTCGTGATGCTGTACTTGGCCATGGCTTTCGAACCGAAGATGGCCATTGCAGCGGTCGTTGCAGTCATTCACGACGTCTTCATTACCGTCGGTATCTATGCACTTGTGGGATTTGATGTCACACCCGCGACTGTCATCGGATTCTTAACCGTTCTGGGATATTCGCTTTATGACACGGTAGTTGTCTTTGACAAGGTGCGGGAGAACACCCGAACGATCACGAGCGGTTCGAGAATGACCTATTCACAAGCCGCAAACCTTGCTGTCAATCAGACCCTGGTGCGCTCGTTCAACACATCTTTGATCGCTCTTCTACCAGTAGCCTCGATTCTCTTCGTCGGTGCTGGCTTGCTTGGAGCAGGCACATTGAAGGATCTCTCGTTGGCACTTTTCATTGGCCTCGCGACAGGTACGTATTCCTCGATTTTCATCGCCACACCGATTCTTGCCCGTTTGCGCGAGCAGGAGCCGGCGATGCAGGCATTGGCCAAGCGAGTCTCTGCACGCGTCACAGGCCCTGCTGAGCCAGCCATGAAGGTAGCAAATGGGGCGGATCGTCCCTCTGCGGTTGCCACTGCCGAGAAGCGTGGTCCACGCAATCAACCCAAAAAGAAGAAGAAGCGTCGCTAGATAATTCGGGAAGTTGTCGCCTGCGCGACTGAAGTAGGCTTGCGCAGGTGGAAACGATGATCGCACCGGTAATAACAGCACTACGTGATCATTACCCTGCGGCCAAGACCGAGGACATCGAACGGGCTTTCGTTGCGGCCAGCCACGCGCACGAAGGCCAGATGCGCAAGTCTGGGGATGCGTACATAACTCACCCGGTCGCAGTGGCCCAGATACTGGCCGAGCTCGGACTTAATTCAGAGACCATCATTGCCGCCCTGCTTCACGACACAGTCGAGGACACCAGCTACTCCCTTAAGCAGATCAAAGCCGATTTCGGCGACCAGGTGGCCGCATTGGTTGACGGCGTTACGAAGCTGGACAGACTGATCTATGGGCCGACCGCAGAAGCCGAGACTGTTCGCAAGATGGTCGTGGCGATGTCGCGCGATATTCGGGTTCTGGTCATCAAACTGGCCGACCGCTTGCACAATGCCAGGACATGGAAGTACGTCTCTGCAGAGAACGCCGAGCGAAAGGCAAGGGAAACCCTTGATATCTATGCGCCGCTAGCGCATCGGCTCGGAATGAACGCCATCAAATGGGAGTTGGAGGATCTCGCTTTTGAAGTCCTTGAGCCAAAGAAGTTCGAGGAGATCACCCGACTGGTAGCTGAACGTTCGCCGTCCCGAGAGGCTCTCAGCGACGACGTGGTTGCCCTCGTTGAGCAAGACCTCAAGCGGGATGGAATAGAGGCCACTGTTACTGGTCGGCAGAAACATTTCTATAGTGTCTATCAGAAGATGGTCGTACGTGGTCGCGAGTTCAATGACATTTACGATCTGGTTGGCATCCGCGTACTAGTGAAGGACGTGCGAGATTGTTACGCGGTCCTTGGTTCCATCCACGCTAGGTGGAGTCCAGTTCCTGGTCGATTCAAGGATTACATTGCGATGCCCAAGTTCAATCTTTATCAATCTCTCCACACCACTGTTATCGGGCCTTCGGGCAAGGCCATTGAAATCCAGATTCGTACTTTCGACATGCACGCACGGGCGGAATACGGAATTGCAGCGCACTGGAAATACAAGCAGGGCGGCGACAATCAGAAGTCGCCTGAGATGCTCTGGCTCCGTCAATTGCATGATTGGCAGAAGGAGACTGAGGATCCCAGCGAATTCTTGGAAGCACTCCGTTTCGACCTGGGCAGTCCAGAAGTCTTTGTGTTCACGCCGAAGGGCAACGTCATCGCACTTCCTGGCGGATCGACCCCAGTGGACTTCGCATACGCAGTGCATACCGAAGTAGGCAACCGCTGTGTCGGTGCAAAAGTAAACGGGCGCCTGGTCCCGTTGGAATCGCAACTTACCAATGGAGATGTTGTAGATGTACTGACCAACAAGAGCGAGCATGCCGGTCCCAGTCGCGATTGGCTCAACTTTGTAAAGAGCCCGCGCGCACGATCGAAAATCAAAGCGTGGTTCAGCAAAGAGCGCAGAGAAGAAGCAATCGATGCAGGCCGTGAGTCCATTGCACGGCAGATGCGCAAGGCAGGACTTCCTCTGCAGAAAATTTTCGCAGGGCATTCTCTGCTGGAGCTGGCTCATGAGTTGAAGTACCCCGATATTTCCGCTCTTTATGCGGCCGTGGGGGATGGGCATGTTTCGGCGGCGTCGGTTGTGGAGAAATTGGTATCCACACTTGGTGTCGAAGATTCACACCCAGAACCATCAATTGACACTGCCAACATCGGGCTGACCGGCTCGCGTCGATCGAGCAACGCCATTGTGGTATCCGGAATCGATGATGTCCTTGTTAAGTTGGCTAGGTGTTGCACTCCCGTACCGGGTGATTCGATTATTGGTTTCATAACTCGCGGAAGTGGTGTCTCAGTCCATAGAAGCGATTGCATCAATGCGGCAGATCTGATGACCCATCAAGGGGATCGAATCGTGGAGGTTTCGTGGTTGGCCGGCGCTGCCAGTGTCTTCTTGGTCAACATTCAAGTTGAAGCCCTCGATCGTTCGAGGCTCCTCTCAGATGTAACGCGTACCCTTTCAGATCAGCATGTGAACATTTTGAGCGCAGCAGTAAGCACCAGCAAAGATCGCACTGCGATATCCCGTTTCACATTCGAAATGGCTGATGCGACCCACCTTGATTCAGTGCTCTCGGCGGTACGTCAGATCGAAGGCGTGTACGACGTGTACAGGACCACTAACAACTAATCGACTGATTAATTAAATTCGGCCAAGCTCTTTTCGGCCTCTTCCAACCAGAGTCGTCGCGCAGCTGCAGCATCCTTCGCCTCGGTTGCTTTCTTCGTATTACCAAGTGCAAGAGCCTTTTCAGCCTGCTTCTCGTAGTTGGCGACTGCCTCTGCAAGTTGGCGAACAACCTCTGTCGCACGTGCCTTAGCGACAGGATCAACTTTTCGCCAACGCGCTTCTTCAGCTTGCTTGATTTCACTCTCTACTTTTGCGAAACGGGTTTCAAAGGCTGCCTTCTTGTCGCGTTGGGTCATGCCTATGCGATCCCATTGACGCGCCAATTCGCGGAACGTTTTGCTGGCAGTCTCCACATTGGTTAGGGGCAGGAGAGCCTCTATCTCTTGTATAAGCGCTTCGCGCTTGGCGAGGTTGGCATTCATCTGCTCATCGCGCTTGGCGAGGTCGGCGTTCTTGGCGGCAAAGAACTGATCTTGGGCAGCCTTGAACCGATTCCACAGTTTGGCGTCTTCGCCCTTCTTGCCACGACCAGTTGCCTTCCATTGATCCATAAGAACTTTGAATCGTTTGGCAGTGGGAACCCATTGCGTTGAGGTGGCGAGTTGCTCGGCCTCGGTAACAAGGGCAACTTTTGCATCAGCAACCTTCTCTTGGATCGCATCAAGGGCCGCAAAGTGAGTTCGACGACGCTTATCAAACTTGTTTCGTGAAGCAGAGAATCGCTTCCACAAATCCGCGTCTGTCTTCTTGTCCAACCTGGGAGCGGCCTTCCATTCTTCGAGGAGAACTTTGAGTCGATCACCGGTGGCCTTCCAACTCTCGGACAATGCCAATGATTCGGCTTCCACAACAATCTTCTCTTTGTTCTCTAAAACTTCCTGGCGTTGGGCTGCCTTTGCCGCGTTCTCGGCAGCTTTCTTGGCTTCATATGCACCACGGTTGCCTTCGATGAGCGGAGGGATCTGTTCCAAAGAGGCGGAAAGTGCAGCGAGATCGCCGACACCGTTGAGCTCCTTTATTTGCTGGCGCAGACGATTGACCGCGGAATTGGCATCAGAGGGAACCATCGCCCCACTGGTAACGCGCGCCGCAAGAAGGGCGACTTCAGATGCCATTGCTTCAAATTTACGAACGAAATACGCGAGGGCTTCCTCCGGGCTTTTGCCGGGATAGGAGCCGACTGCCTTCTCGCCTTCGGGGGTTATGACATATACCGTGCCATCTTCGCCGACTCGTCCGAATTGGGCTGGATCTCCAATGAGGGCTGATGCTGCTGTGGGGGTTGTAATCTCGGGCATGTCATATTCCTTTCAGCGCGGTTGGCCACAAGTGGACCGTCGCTATCGGCGTGCATTGGCTAGGCATTGGGCCTAGCCGTGAAGGTGTATCGATCAACCGATACGGGGTAAAAGGTACCCTGTATCTGGATAGCGCGGAAATGGAGGAAACCTTGCTCATCGCCTCCTTCGCGGCCCCCGCATTTGCCACCAATTGCTGGATTATCGCGCCAGGTGAGGGTCAAGAATGCGTGGTGATTGACCCCGGGATGCCCGATGTCTCCTTCGACGTCGCCCAAATCTGCCAGGATCATCAGTTGAAACCCGTGGCCACGTTGATCACCCATGGCCACCTAGACCACACCTTCTCGGTTTTGCCAGTCTGCGAGGGCTACGGAATTCCGGCCTACGTTCACACCGAGGATCGCGCGCTTCTCAAGAACCCCGAAAAGGCGTTGAGTCAGGTCTTTGCAGCTTCCTTGGAAGGAATGGTCTTCTCCGAGCCTGCCGATGTTAGAGAATTGCGAAATGGCGACATTCTGGAGATTCTGGGTATGAAAATTCAAGCGATCCATTCACCCGGGCACACCCGCGGCTCCATCATGTTTATGATCGATGAAGAAGTCTTAGTCAGCGGTGATGTCCTGTTTTCAGGTTCCATTGGTAGAACCGATCAGCCAACTGGATCACCCAAGGATATGGAAAACACTTTGCGGAAGAAGATCCTTCCCTTGTCCGATGAAATCCGGGTTCTGCCCGGCCACGGCGAAGAGACCACAATTGGACACGAGCGCCGTGTAAACCCCTATTTAAAGAATCTAGGTAGGTAGTCATGAAATATCAGGCCCCTAAAGGCGTTAGCGAATATTTCCCGCCTCGATCTCGATCCTTTGAATGGGTTCGCGAAACTTTGCTCACGCCCATCAGACGATCGGGATACCAACTGCTTGAACTTCCCGTTTTTGAAGAGACAGAACTCTTTACGAGAGGTGTGGGCGCCTCCACCGACGTCGTAACTAAAGAGATGTACACCTTTGAAGATCGAGGTGGTCGGTCGATTACGCTCCGCCCTGAAGGCACGGTAGGTGCTCTGCGGGCCGTGATCGAACATGGACTTGATCGTGGCTCATTGCCGACCAAAGTTTTTTACAGTGGCGCATTCTTCCGGGCAGAACGTCCTCAAGCGGGCCGTTACCGACAGTTCTATTCGGTTGGCATCGAAGCAATTGGATCAGATGACCCCGCACTTGACGCCGAAGTCATTGCCATCGCAGATGCCGGCTTCAGAGCCCTCGGATTAAAGCAATTCACACTACAGATCACATCGCTGGGAGATGCGCAGACAAGAGCGCTTCATCGCGTGGATCTGTTGCGGTTTATAGAAGGTCTGGATCTGGATGCGTCGACCCGCGCACGCGCGGAGATCAACCCATTGCGACTCTTTGATGACAAACGCAAAGAAATACGGGACCTCATGTCAAAGGCGCCATTGCTCCTGGACTATCTCTCCGAGGATTCTCGAACTCATTTTGAGGCGGTGCAGGGCTATTTGCGCGACATGAAGATCGATTTCACTATCAATCCTCGAATGGTTCGCGGACTCGACTACTACACCGGCACCACCTTTGAATTCGTTCACGATCTCTTGGGGGCGCAGTCTGGCATCGGTGGGGGAGGGCGCTATGACGGGTTAATGGAGCAAATCGGCGGACAACCTCTTTCTGGAATCGGCTTTGGTCTTGGCGTAGATCGAGCGTTACTCGCGGCAGAAGCCGAAGGCGTCGTTGACGACGCAGCATTTTCGACTGATCTGTACATCATCCCCTTGGGACCGGCGGCAAAGACCATCGCCCTGTCTATTTCGCAAGAACTGCGTGCCCATGATCTGACTGTGGAACTCGCATTTGGCGATCGTGCCCTAAAGACTGCCATGAAGAGTGCTGACAAGAGCGGTGCTCGTTACGCAGTCATTATCGGCGATACCGAGCTGGCATCTGGAAGCGTAAATCTCAAGCAAATGCGCACGGGCGAGAGCACCTCAGTTAGTCTGTCCTCCTTGGTCGCAACTCTCTCATCGGAGTTATTAACTTGGTAAAGCGAATGCACATTCGCTGGAATGTCGGGAGCATAAAATGTTGAGAACTCACGGTGCCGGAACGCTCCGAAAATCGGATGCCGGAACAACCGTCGAATTGGCTGGCTGGGTTTCACGTCGACGTGACCATGGTGGAGTTGCCTTCATCGACCTTCGTGATGCCACAGGCTCCGTGCAGGTAGTAATTCGAGACGAGAAAATTGCCGGTGCACTTCGAGCCGAATGGTGCGTGAAAATAGTCGGAGAAGTCCTAGAGCGACCTTCCGGGAATGAAAATTCAGCTCTTGCTACTGGCGATGTCGAGGTCATGGGCGACCAAGTGATTATCCTGAGTGAGTCGGCACCACTGCCATTCCCAATCGATAGCGGGGATGACACTGACATTAACGAAGAAGTCAGATTGCGTTACCGCTACTTGGACCTTCGAAGAGATAAACCTGGCAAGAACCTTCGCTTGCGTTCCAAGGTGACTTCCGTAATTCGCAACGTTATGGACGAGCAAGAATTTCTAGACATCGAGACTCCTTATCTGACGCGCTCAACCCCTGAGGGTGCGCGCGATTTCCTTGTTCCAGTGCGTCTGCAACCCGGAAGTTGGTATGCCCTTCCTCAGTCGCCGCAGCTTTTCAAGCAATTGCTGATGGTTGCCGGCATGGAAAAGTATTACCAGATAGCGCGCTGTTTCCGAGATGAAGATTTCCGAGCGGATAGGCAACCCGAATTTACTCAACTTGATATTGAGATGTCTTTTATTGATCAGGAAGATATTCTGCAAGTTGCTGAGAAACTACTTGTGCGTGTTTGGAAGGAAGTAGTCAACTACGACATTCCGCTTCCGATTCGTCGCATGACCTACGCGGATGCGATGACCAATTACGGTTCGGATAAGCCAGACTTGCGATTCGGACAGCAGATCAAAGAGTTAACTTTATTTTTCAGCGCCACCGAATTTCGAGTCTTTCAGGCTGAATACGTTGGCGCCGTCGTAATGCCGGGAGGGGCGAGTTCGCCGCGTCGCGAACTAGACGCATGGCAAGAGTGGGCCAAAACACGCGGCGCAAAAGGCTTGGCCTATATCTTGGTTAACGCTGACGGCACTTTGGGTGGACCAGTAGCAAAAAATCTCTCCGAAACTGAGTTGTCAGGCATCGCTTCGGCGGCCGGAGCCAGCCCAGGTGATGCGATCTTCTTTGCCGCTGGCGAGAAAGTAGCCTCTCAATCCCTTCTCGGGGCGGTTCGCTTGGAGATCGGGAAGAGATGCAACTTGATAGACCAAGGTGCGTGGGAATTCTTGTGGGTTGTCGATGCTCCGATGTTTGAGCCAACCGAAAACGGAGGATGGACGGCGGTCCACCACCCATTTACTGGTCCCAAACCTGAATACGCCAAGACTTTTGCCAACAATCCGGGTGAAGCTCTGGCTTACGCATACGACATTGTTCTCAATGGCACCGAACTTGGAGGAGGCTCGATCCGTATTCATGATCGAGAGATGCAGAGACAAGTTTTTGAGGTAATTGGCCTCAGTGACGAAGAAGCCGCCAGCAAGTTCGGTTTCCTTCTCGAGGCATTCAACTATGGCCCACCGCCACATGGTGGGATCGCTCTGGGACTCGATCGCGTATGCGCTCTACTAACGGCTTCGGATTCAATTCGCGAAGTAATCGCGTTTCCAAAGACGGCAAGTGGAGGCGACCCGTTGACGGGGGCTCCCACACCGATTACGCCAGCACAAAGACGTGAAAGCGGGATCGACGCGACCGCAGAAAAGCCCGGGAAATAGTTCAATGCGTCTGCGCGGACTAGGTGGAATTGTCGTACTCGCACTTATTCTGACTAGTTGCGGCCAACCGACACAGAAGTATGGTGCGTCGAAATCAGAAGGCGTCTATTTCACGGTGCCGGTTACTTGGCATCAGATCCCGATGTCTGCGCTCAATGCCCTTGAGGCGAAATCTACGGCAGCGGGGGCCACCGAAAAGCTTGCTTACGTCAAGTGGCAAGAGGCGTATTCACCTGACAAGAGTGTGGGTGCGAAGCAGGCGTTCAGTCTCACACCAACCAGTTCTCCATTGGCCTTCGTTCGCGTTCGAGAATTGTTTCCCGATGAAGTGAACGCTGTCTCTTACAACACTCTCCGCGACATCGTGCAACCTGTCACCGAATGGGTAAATAGTCCAACCGCCACAACGCCTATTTACAACATTATTGATGATCATGAAGTGATTCAAAAAGGCGGACGCGGGGTTCGCACTATCTACAACTTCATCGATGCGGGCGTTTCGCAGACAATAGATCAGACAGCGCTCATGTCACCGGACCACGCGAAGATTTATGTCTTTGTCGTACGTTGCACGACCATCTGTTACAACAAGAACATCAAAGAGATCTCCAGGATTGCTGACTCTTTTACCGTTAGGGGACCGAAGTGAGTTCTTTGGAATCGCAAGCCAGCCGCCAGCGAGACAGTGATCGCAAAACGCGAGTTCACTTGTCCTTGTACGACCGCGTGAAGTTCATCCTGCTCTTTTCTATAGTTTTTCTTGTATTGGTTTGGGCATCTTTAGCCGATAACCCCCTGCTTTCTGTCGGTGACGCCTTCAACGAGGTGACGCGCACCAGAACGTGGCTCATCTACCTCGTCATCATTGAGATCTTGCGGCAGATGCATTTTCTTGTCTCCGAGCTCGCTGCTCCGTACCACGGGGTATGGACCAGATATTTCCAGGCGGTGGATTATGCACTTCATCGTTTTAGCGATTGGACCCGTTACCGACTTTCCCGAGTAATCAAGGCAATTCTTTTCATTTGTTTACTAGCCGTCGTACTCGGAGCTATATACAAAGAGACGCCCGTTCGAGCGCTTTTTCTTGCACCGAGTGCGCTCTGGAGAACCTTGCCAATGCTGGGTCAATTGCTTTTTGGCGTCTTCTTCGTAGTCATTCAATTTGCTGCCATGTTCTGGTTCTTGAGTCGTGGCGGCGTGGATACCTATTTTCCAGATGACATCCGGACAAGATTTACCGATGTCTGGGGGCAGGATCATGTCCTCAACCGAATTCGGGAGAATCTTCTCTTCTTGGAAAAACCCGAGGAGATTGAAAAACACGGCGGATATGTTCCTGGTGGAATTCTTCTCTGGGGCCCTCCTGGAACAGGCAAAACTCTTATGGCCGAATCTATGGCTGGCGAAACAGGAAAACCCTTTGTATTCGTAGATCCAGGCGCCTTCACCAACATGTTCTTTGGCGTCGGTGTATTGAAAGTTAAATCCCTCTTCCGCAAACTTCGCAAACTCGCCCTCCGCTATGGAGGAGTCGTTGTCTTCTTCGACGAGGCGGACTCACTCGGCAACCGCGGTATGACCTCCAGTGGTGGACAGCAGCGGGCGGATGGATCACATGTGCCAGCGATTTTTGGCACGGCATGTCACGGAGGTTCCTACCTTTCACCTTCGACTGCGTCCTTGCTGTTACGCGAGAGTTTTGTCGTCGGTGGCGCAGCAGGTGGCGGCATGGGCGGTGGAGGCGGTATGGGAACTCTGCAGGCACTGCTTACCGAGTTATCGGGTCTGAAGAAACCACGGGGATTCTTCAACCGAGTTTTGCGGCGGACTTTGGGAATGCGACCCAAGAATCCACCGAAATATCGAATTCTGGTCGTTATGGCGACCAACATGCCCGAGGCATTAGATGAAGCGTTGCTTCGCCCTGGTCGAATTGACCGCATGTATCGCGTGGGGTACCCGAGCAAAGCAGGACGTGTTCGAACATACGAAGGTTATTTGGCCAAAGTCTCGCACTCTCTTTCAGCGGAGGAAATCGACAAACTGGCGACGATTACTCCGTACGCAACCGGTGCAACTATCAAGGACACCATAAATGAGGCCCTGATTACTGCGATTCGAAATGGCCGCACTTCCATCACATGGCCAGATGTTGTGAAAGCCAAACAGCTCAAGGAACTTGGTCCTCCTGAAGATGTGGAGTACATCGAGCGGGAGAGGCATGCGGTTGCAGTTCATGAGGCCTGCCATGCAGTCATGGCTCATCGTGTCCGCCAACATATGGCAATCGATTTGGCGACCATCGAGAAAGGTTCTGACTACCTCGGGATGGTTGCAAGCATTCCGCCGGATGATCAGTTCACGCGCTGGCGAACAGAGTACGAGGCCGACATCCTCGTCTCGCTCGCATCACTTGCAGGCGAACGCATGTTCTTTGACGGTGACAATTCATCGGGTGTTTCAGGTGACCTTGAGAGTGCCACGACGATTGCCTCGCTTATGGAAGGCCATTGGGGGATGGGCTCCACTATTTCTTCGCACGCCAGCAATAGGCGATTTGAAATTGGCTCTCCTGGCGGATCAAAGGGAGGGTCGTCAAAGGAACTACGTGGCGCCCTTGGCAATCGCATCGAAGACCATCTTTCCGACCTACTGAAGAAGGCGGAGAAGATTCTCAAGGAGAATCGGAATCAGGTTCTTGCTCTAGCCCATGCGCTAGAGACGTTTAAAACGCTCTCCGGAGAAGACGTCGCTGCCGTTATCGAAGGGGTCCAAGGATCGATTGTGGATGGACGCCCATATCGAAACAAGGCTTTCTTGGCGAAAATCGAGAGATATCACAAGGCCGCTTTGGTGGCTCATCGCGAGCATCTCACGCCTGAAATCTCGATACCTAGCTTAAAAGAGGCGCGATAGGACCATCAGGGCTACCATGGAGACGGAACCTCATCTCGAGTTACGCCTCAATCAACTAATTACGTGGAAGCGGTTACCTCATGATTCTTCTTATTGGATTATTGATTTTTGGAGTCGCAGCCCTGTTTGCCGTTCTCGGCGTCTCAACAAACGGCGGATCGGCTCATTCTCTGCAAGGTGATTTCGGTATCTTCGGGCAGCACATAACCGGCCTTTCGACAGGTCAGTTATTCCTGTTTGGAATCGTCGTTGGCTTGGTGGCTGCAGTCGGCCTAAGCATTTTGCGTGGGTTCTTTGTCCGAGGCTTGGCATCTCGCGACCTTCAGAAAGAACTGAAGAAATCGAAGGCAGAAGCGGCGACATTGAGGGCCGATATCGAACGATTGAGCAAGGAAATTGAAGTTGAACGTGCCCTTAAGTCTGCTCCAAAGGACGTGCCACCGACAGATAATCCCGCTTTGCCCAACGGTTAATCCAACCCCACATTAGAAGGCAGGAATTACAGTGATTACATTAGGAATTGTCTTATTGATATTGAGTCTGTTCGTAGGGATCGCCATCTTGAAAACCCTAGGCGTGATATTGATCGTCGTCGGAGTGGTATTGGCGCTCATGGGCGGAATGGGTCGACCCATGGGTGGGCGTCGCCATTACTGGTAGGTCGGGTAGGCTTTACCTGTAAGAACCTAGATGCGTGAAGGGATGGATCATGGGCCCCGGGGGTATTGCCACAATAATCGCCGCTTGCTCGCTCCTCGTTATTGCGATCGCCATTAGTTACGCAGTCATTCGAATTGGTCGCCTAATAGACGAAGCCAAGCTCTCTTTGAAGACCATGACAGATGAGACCAAACCTCTCATCGAAGAGGTCACAACAACCGTCAAGTTGGTCAACGGTCCGCTGGAGAGCTTGAACAAAATAACTAAAAGCGCTGAGAACGTCAGTAGCAAAGTTTCAGATGTGGCCTCGTCTTTTATGGACAAAGGTGGACCCGCCGTCAAGGTTCTTGGGCTCCTGATGAGCGCTGCCAAAATGAAGCAATCCCGCGACCAGAAGAAAAAGGCTGAGCGGGCTTAACTAGTGGAATCTGCTGAAATTCGCGCACGTTGGTTGCGCTTCTTTGAATCCGATAATCACCAGGGCTTAACCCACACTGTGGTGCCTTCGGCATCCCTCATCGCAGATGACCCAAACCTTCTCCTTGTAAATGCAGGGATGGTGCCTTTCAAACCGTATTTCTTAGGGGAAGTGAAGCCGCCTTATAAGCGTGCCACCTCGGTGCAGAAATGTGTACGTACGTTGGACATCGATGAGGTCGGAAAGACGACGCGCCACGCTTCGTTCTTTCAAATGTGCGGAAACTTCTCCTTTGGCGATTATTTCAAAGAAGGCGCGATCGCCTTGGCTTGGGAGTTGCTGACAAGACCGATAAACGATGGAGGCTACGGTTTTCCAGAGGAGCGCCTCTGGGTAACCGTTTTCCAGAACGATGATGAAGCCGCCGATATTTGGCATAACAAGATCGGGATTCCGAAAGAGCGCATTCAACGTCGCGGGATGGCGGATAATTTCTGGTCGATGGGCGTACCGGGGCCTTGTGGTCCTTGTTCTGAGATCTACTACGACAGAGGCCCTGCCTACGGCAAAGAAGGCGGACCGATAGCTGATGAAGATCGGTACATGGAAGTCTGGAACTTGGTTTTCATGCAGAATGAAAGAGGCGCAGGTTCTGGAAAGGATGATTTTCCGATTCTTGGCGAGCTTCCTGCTAAGAGCATCGACACAGGTCTGGGATTAGAGCGGACGGCGGCCCTCCTACAAGGTGTTGAAAACATTTATGAAATCGACACGACTCGGCAGATTCTGGATCGGGCGACCGCATTGACAAATGTCGTTTACGGCAGAGATCACCACAATGACGTCCTTCTGCGAGTCATCGCCGATCACGCGCGCACCTCGGCAATGCTCATTGGAGATGGTGTTACGCCAGGAAACGAGGGTCGCGGATACGTCCTTCGCCGGATGATGCGCCGGACGATCCGAAATATGCGACTTCTAGGCTCACATGAGCCTGTAATGGCCGAATTGATTACCGCCTCCATTGGTGCCATGAGTCCGCAATATCCGGAGCTGAACCTGGAGAGTGGTCGAATTTTGAGTGTTTCGGTTTCCGAGGAAGAGACTTTCTTGCAGACACTGAAAAGCGGCACGCAAATATTCGACACCGCAAGTGCGGCAATTAAGAAATCACACGGCACGACCCTCTCTGGTGAGGCAGTATTCAAACTCCATGACACATATGGCTTTCCTTATGACCTGACACTTGAGATGGCTCAAGAACAGGGTCTGCAAGTCGATGAAGATGGCTTCAGACGCTTAATGAAGGAGCAGCGCGATCGCGCAAAAGCCGATGCTCGTGCCAAGAAGAGCGGCCATACCGACCTCACTGAGTATAGGAATATTGCGGATAAAGTCGGGCGCACGGAATTTGTCGGGTACACCCAACAAGAGTCCGATTCAAAGATTGCCGCAATTCTTGTTGATGGCATCGGCGTCACCTCCGCACCTGCGGGTGAAGAAGTTGAGATAGTCCTTTCGCGGACGCCTTTCTATGCAGAAGGTGGCGGGCAATTATCTGACGGCGGCATTATCACCTTAAGTAATGGAACCACAATTGAAATTGATGATGTTCAGTCGCCTGTTCCGGGAGTATCGGTGCATCGTGGCCGAGTCGTCGCTGGGGCCGTTGAAGTAGGCGTCGCGGCGCATGCCCAAATCGATGTTGAACGACGACATGCAATCTCACGCGCACATACCGCAACTCATATGGTGCACAAGGCGTTCCGTGAAATCTTGGGGGAGACAGCGACGCAGGCAGGTTCGGAGAATTCCCCTGGTCGTTTCAGATTCGACTTCCCGGCCACTGGCGCGGTCTCGCCGGCGGTTCTGAACGAGGTCGAGTCACGCGTAAATACGCTGCTTCTTGAAAACTGGGAAGTGAATGCCCAGTCCATGTCGCAGGCGGAGGCAAAGAAAATTGGCGCAATGGCTCTGTTCGGCGAGAAGTATGGGGATGTTGTTCGAGTTGTCAGCGTAGGTGATTGGGCTCGCGAGTTGTGTGGAGGCACGCATGTAGCTCGTGCCGGCGAACTCGGAGTGGTCAAGCTCCTGAACGAATCATCTATTGGAGCCGGAGTGCGAAGAGTCGAAGCACTCGTTGGCGCAGATGCGTACAAGTTCTTGGCTCGCGAGCATTTACTCCTGAATAGTCTTACAGAGATCATCAAAGGTGCGCGAGCAGAAGAACTACCCGAGCGCGTCTCGGACCTTGTGAGCAAGCTGCGAGACATCGAGAAAGAACTTGCAGGATTGCGATCGGCTCAGGCGCTGAGCCAAGTTGCATCCTTGGTTGCCGAGGCCAAGATGGTGAAGGACTTTTCCGTGATCGCCGTAAAGCTTGGAGATGGCGTGACGGGAGAGGACCTGCGCAAGATCGCTCTTGACCTTCGCAATAGAGTCTCCAATTCTGTCGTCGCCTTGATTAGCGTGACCGATGGCAAGCCGGTGTTGGTTGTTGCGGTAAGCGAAAGTGCACGAGCGTTAGGCATCAAAGCTGGTGCACTGGTGAAGATCGGATCCATGGCACTCGGTGGTGGCGGCGGCGGCAAAGACGATTTCGCGCAAGGCGGGGGAGTTGACGCAGCTAAGTCCTCTATTGCGCTGCAAGCAATTGTCTCAACCATAGCTGGTGAGTAACTGTGCAACAGGGTCGACGATTGGCCTTCGATTACGGTGACGTGCGAATCGGAGTCGCAGTAAGCGATCGAGACTCATTATTGGCTACTCCCGTAGAAACCCTCTTGACTAAAAGGGAAGATCTTTGGGACAGGATCTTCGACTTATTAGCTGAGTATGAACCCGTCCAGTTATACGTAGGTCGGCCGATACATCTCTCAGGGAATGCGAGCGAGTCCGCGACCAAAGCAGAAGCATTCGCACGGGAATTGAGCGATAGGTTCGACATAGGTGTGACATTGATAGATGAACGATTATCGACGGTTTCAGCCCAGCGCTCTTTACGCGAAGCCGGACGTTCGTCGCGGGATTCAAAAAGTGCGATCGACCAGGCAGCGGCAGTGGAAATCCTGGAAATGGCGTTGGATCTTGAGAAGTTGAAGGCGAAGCGGGATTCGCATGAGTAGTAAGAGAACTCTGCGGATCATCGCCTCGTTCGTAATACTTCTGACGATCATCGGCGGTGCCTACGTGCTGCGTAGCCATTTTCTGTCGGACTCCGACTTTGCACCAGGCCACCCTGGAGTCGAGGTGACAGTGGATATTCCAGAGGGAGCAACAGGTTCAGAAATTGCGACGCTGCTTGCAGCGAAGGGCGTAGTGAAATCCTTCAAATCGTTTTTCTCGGTCGCCGTCGCAGATTCCCGATCATCGCAAATTGCTCCTGGGTCTCATCGGCTCGACTCGCATATTTCGGCTAAGGAAGCGCTGAGCCAGTTGTTGGACACGAAGAGGATCACGAATTTGATACGCGTTGCCGAGGGCGCTTGGACGGATGAAATCGTTGCGCAATTGGTGGCGGCAGGTTTCACTAAGACTGATCTGTTGAAGGCAATGGCACAAATTCACCGCCCAACTGGTTTTACTGGCACTGAAGGTCTCTTTTTCCCTGCTCAGTACAGTTTTGGAGCCAAGTCGACTCCGTTGCAAGCTCTTCAAGCGATGGTTGATCGATTCGCACTAGAGGCAAAGGCCTCTGGAATAGATCAAGGTGGCGATGGATTTAGTCCTATGCAACTTCTCACGATTGCGTCCATCGTGCAAGCAGAGGGCGACATGGCTGACTTCGCAAAGATCTCCCAGGTAATTCGCAATCGCCTCAAGAAGGATATGCCGCTTCAATTGGATACGACCGTGCATTATGTGACTCGAACTCGCGGTCAGGTCTTCTTGAGCACCGATGCGACCCAGACAGCCTCTCCGTACAACACATACTTGCATTACGGGCTTCCTCCCGGACCGATTGGAAACCCCGGTCGAGCCGCGATGGATGCTGCATTGCATCCAGCAGTGGGTAACTGGATCTATTTCATCACGGTCGCACCCGGCGATACCCGCTTCACTGATTCAAATGCGCAATTCTTGTCCTGGAAGAGCGAATACGAGAAGAATCTGGCCGCGGGCGCATTCGGGAAGAAACCATGATTCGCGCGGCAGTCTTGGGTTCTCCCATTTCGCATTCGCTGTCTCCAATCCTGCATAACACCGCATACGAGAAGTTGGGTATTTTCGGTCAATACCAGGCGATTGATGTCAAAGCGGAGAGTTTGAGAGATTTCATTGCTAGCCTAGATGAATCGTGGACCGGGTTATCACTGACTATGCCTCTTAAGGAGGAAGTTCTAACTATTGCCGATGATGTCGACCCGTTGGCATCAAGGATTCACTCGGCAAACACGCTCATTCGATCAGTGAATGGTTGGAGGGCAATTACGACCGACGTCAATGGATTCACCGAGGCGTTGGCCGCCAACGGCGTCAGAGAATTCAGCACTGTCATCATTTTGGGATCGGGCGCCACCGCCCGGGCTGCAGCCGCGGCTTGCGACCTCCCAGGTCGGCGCATCTCCGTGATTCACCGAAATCGCGCACGTGAAGAGGCAATGCGAGAGTCCGTTGAGTTGGCTGATCTTGAGTTCTTGGAATGGGGTAGTGGCCTCTTTGACGCCGATCTTCTGATCAATGCAACGCCGGCGGGCGTCGCAGACACCTACGCCGAGAAACTGGAGGGCAATGCACAAGGGATCTTCTTCGAAGCTCTCTACAACCCATGGCCCACCAAACTTTTGGCGAAATGGCGGGCCCACAATGGGCTAAGCATCGATGGCTTGGACCTTCTGGTTCATCAAGGAATAGACCAGGTCGAATTGATGACGGGTACAAGCATCAAACGCTCTGTTCTTGCCCCTGTTCTGCGAACTGCCTGTCTGGCGGCGATGAAGGCGTAACGTGCGACGTGGAGCCTGAGTTCTCTGCCACAATACGCACATGCGTTGGTTAACAGCGGGGGAATCCCACGGACAGGCACTCTCGGCAATCGTGGAGGGAATTCCCGCCTCCGTCCGCATCACCACCGAGGATATCGACATGCAACTTCGCCGCCGCCGGCTTGGATTTGGCAGGGGGGCGAGACAGAATTTTGAGGCAGACAAAGTCACAATTCTGGGCGGCATCCGCCTTGGCCTAACCCAAGGCGGGCCAATCGCGATTCAGGTAGGAAATTCCGAGTGGCCAAAATGGGAGAAGGTGATGTCTGCCGATCCACTCGATGACGAAGAAATTGGCGGGCTCGCCCGCAATGCTCCACTCACTAGGCCAAGACCTGGACATGCCGACCTGGCGGGAATGCAGAAATATGATCTTCCTGATGCTCGACCAGTTCTCGAAAGGGCTAGTGCGCGGGAGACCGCAGCACGTGTTGCCCTTGGAGCAGTAGCGCGAAATTTCCTGCAACAAAGTGTCGGCATCTCACTGGTAAGTCACGTGCTTTCGATTGGTTCAGTCCGTTTGCCAGAGAACTTCCCGCTTCCAACATCGAAGGATCAGGAACGCATCGACCAAGATCCAGTTCGCTGCACCGATCCCGTCACGAGCACCGCTATGGTCGCAGAAATCGATTCTGCGCGTGTTGACGGTGACACGTTGGGCGGTGTCGTCGAGGTACTGGCTTTCAATATGCCTCCAGGTTTGGGCTCCTATGTTCACTGGGACCGCAGACTGGATGCACGGCTAGCCGCAGCGATGATGGGCATCCAAGCAATCAAAGGCGTGGAAATTGGAGATGGTTTTACATCGGCGACCAGGCGGGGTTCGGTCGCCCATGATGAGATCGAAGTAGGACCCGAGGGACTTATACGGCGCCGTACCGACCGAGCTGGCGGAACCGAAGGCGGAATGTCGAATGGCGAGGTCTTGCGAGTTCGTGCAGCAATGAAACCCATCTCGACAGTTCCTAAGGCGCTGGACACAATTGATGTCACGACTGGTGAGAGCGCTAAGGCGATCAATCAGCGCTCCGACGTCTGCGCAGTGCCAGCGGCGGGAATTGTTGCCGAAGCGATGGTGGCTTTGGTGCTGGCTGAAGCCGTTCTGGAAAAATTCGGTGGAGACAGCGTGCAAGAGACTCGCCGCAATTTTGAGTCGTACATGACAAACCTTCGATTCAAGTAAGCCCCATGACACCCCGCGTCGTTCTCATCGGGCCACCCGGTGCGGGCAAAACAAGCATCGGTCGCTCGCTGGCAAAGGCCATGGGGGTCGACTTTGCCGATACCGATTCGTTGATCGAAGTTGACCAAGGTAAGACGGTGTCACAGATTTTCGTCGATGATGGCGAGCCAGCCTTTCGCGAGATTGAAGAACGGATATGCCTGGCCTCCTTAAGTCAATTGCAAGGAGTTTTATCCCTTGGGGGAGGCGCAGTATTGACTCCCTCGATTGCCGAAGCAGTGCGGTCATCCGGATCAAACGTCATCTTCCTCGATGTTTCATTGGCTGTGGCAGCACCTCGGATTGGGTTCAACCGCGATCGCCCACTGTTACTCAATAATCCGCGGCAACAATGGCAGCGTCTGATGGATGCGCGCCGGCCTGTCTATGAATCTCTTGCAACGCAAGTAATTGATGTTGAGAGCCGGAGCGTAAATCAAGTCGTCAAAGAGATTTTGGAAAAGGTGGCTTTGTAATGCACACGATTGAGGTCAATGCCGAGCATCGCTACGAGATTGTGATCGGCTGCAACTGGCAGAATGAGTTGCAGCGATATGTCGCAGGACGTGCGCGAGTGGCGGTCATTGTCTCTTCGGCCATGCGATCACGAGTGGGCGCACTTGAGGTTGGGGACGCCCAGATGCACGTCTTCGAGATTCCCGATGGAGAGAACGGAAAAAATTCTGCGACCCTTGAATCACTCTGGAATAGTCTGGGGTCAGCGGGTTTCACGCGCAGCGACCTCATAGTTGCTATTGGCGGCGGAGCAACGACAGACATTGCTGGATTCGTTGCCGCCACATGGCTGCGCGGAATTGATTGGGTGGCCATCCCCACAACTCTCGCGGGCATGGTGGATGCTGCGATCGGCGGGAAGACTGGAATGAACAGTGCGTATGGAAAGAACCTCATCGGGGCCTTCCACTCTCCAATTGGTGTTCTAGTTGACGCCAAGTGGCTCGAGACCTTGAGCGATCGTGATTTCGCCGCCGGACTGGCTGAAGTTGTGAAATGCGGTTTTATCGCCGACAGGGAAATTTTGACCCTCCTTTCGGGTAAATCATTGAACGAAATTCGACGTTCAAAGAAGCTCACTGAAGAGTTGATTCTTCGCTCGACAAGGATCAAAGCCGAAGTCGTGGGAGCTGATTTCAAAGAGGGCTTTGCGAGAGAAGTTTTGAATTACGGCCACACGATGGGCCATGCCGTAGAGCTTCATAGCAAGTACCAATTACGCCATGGCGAAGCAGTCGCGATCGGAATGGTTTTCGCCGCCGAACTGGCGCACCTTCAGGGAGTACTTTCGGAAGAGTTGGTTGCCCTGCACCGCTCGTTGCTTTCAAGGCTGGGGCTGCCGACCACATATCCAACCGCTGCTTGGTCGGAACTTCTTCCTCTCCTTGCCTTGGACAAAAAGGCTCGCGGCAAGGCTTTGAGATTCGTAGCGATCTCCACAATTGGACAGACCCTGCGACTTGAAGGAGTTGCGGAGAGTGATTTGCATAAGGCATATGAGAGAGTTGCCTCATGAATATCCTTGTCATTAACGGCCCGAATCTTTCGCGATTGGATATTCGCGATTCGGCGATCTACGGCAACCTTTCATATCCCGAACTGGTGGCATTGATCACCTCCCATGCCGCATCCTTAGGTCTCTCGGTTGATATCCGCCAAAGTGATGATGAGGCGCAAATCATCAAATGGCTGCATGAAGCCGCCGACGCGAATTCCCCAGTGATTATCAACCCTGCTGCCTTCACCCACTATTCCTATGCCATCAGAGACGCTGCCGAATTGGTGAGGGCACCGTTGATCGAGGTCCATCTTTCTAATCCCCTTTCACGCGAAGAATTTCGACACACTTCGGTGATATCGGGGGTCGCAGACGGGACAATCGCCGGATTCGGGCCTAATTCATATCTATTGGCATTGGACGCGATGCGAACCCTCCTGCAAAAGTAGAGGGTATTTAGCAGGTATCCTTCTCCTCTTGAGGTGAAATACGCGCTCAGGGATTGGATTGATTGTGGCATCAACAAACGACCTAAAAAACGGCATGACTCTGGATATCGACGGGCAACTCTGGAACGTTGTCGAATTTCAGCATGTGAAGCCTGGTAAAGGTCCTGCATTTGTGCGAACCAAGCTCAAATCAGTAATGACCGGCAAAGTCGTTGATAAGACCTTCAATGCCGGCGTCAAGATTGACATCGCCATTCTCGAGAAACGCGAAATGCAATATCTCTATCACGATGGTTCGGATTACGTCTTCATGGACACCAAGACGTACGACCAAATCGCAATCCCTGCCTCAGTCGTTGGCGATGCCTCGAAGTACATGCTCGAGAACACTGACGCCATCGTCGCGGTGCACGAAGGAACCCCGCTCTACATCGAATTGGCGGCGTCAGTGCCTCTGACAATCACATACACAGAACCAGGCTTGCAGGGTGATAGGTCATCTGGTGGAACCAAACCTGCAACGCTCGAAACGGGTCTGGAGATCCAAGTACCGCTCTTCATCAAGCAGGACGAGAAGGTTCTCGTCGACACACGAGACGGTTCTTATCTAGGTCGCGCCAACTAGTGTCCGCACGGAGCAAGGCCCGCAAGCAGGCGTTGGACATTCTTTTCGAAGCCGACATCCGCCAGTCATCAGCGACTGATCTGCTCGCTACCCGTTTGATCACAGAAGAGGGTCCAGATGCCCGGCCTATCCGTGACTATGCAAGTTCATTGGTGACCGGAGTAGTTGATCACAAGCGGAAAATCGATGAGCTAATTTCTACCTACGCCCAAGGTTGGGACATGGACCGCCTTCCCGCCGTCGATCGGAACATATTACGTATCGCGATCTATGAAATTCTCTGGGGCGAGGATGTCCCTGAAGCGGTGGCTATTGACGAGGCTTTGACCATGGCGGCCACGTTATCAACCGAAGAATCCGCCGGATATATTCACGGCGTGCTCGGTCGCATCTCTTCGATTAAGGGTGATCTCGCTCTGTAATGAGCAATTTCTTCTGAGCTAACCAGGTGGATATTTCGCTTTCCGTCATCAAAGTCATGAGTGACAAGGTCGTCAGATCACCTGCTCGAAGACTCATTACCTCACCGTTCCAATCTCCGCGCTTGCTGGATACCCATGCCACAAATGCATAGAGCATCTGAAGGGTTGCCTCCGTACCTCTCGTGTGGTCTTCCATCAAATGGTGAACTTGCCGCAAGTCCACCAGAATCGGCGCGGATGTGGGGGCCGGAAGAGCCTTTTCAGGTGGACTCAAGAGATGGTGGAGCGGAACTGAGAAGAGGTTGGCTATCTCAATTGCCCGTTTGAGGGTTAGGGCTCGGTCGCCGCGTTCGTACGAACCAAGAACGACTGCCTTTAATGAGCCACGGGAGAGCCTTTCAACATCGGCCAGACTCCAGCCCCGTTCCTTGCGAAGCCTTCTTATGCGCGCAGCAACACTCTGGGCACTCGGTTGGGATGGAACGAGGGTGGCAGCAGGTAAACCAGTTTTCATGGTGAAAGGGTAGGAAGAAGCCCCGTCACCAAGGTGAGGTTATCCACCGAGTTCGACAGAGGGAGCGCATTTGTCGCGTGATAGACTCCGCCACGAAGATCCTTTAAGACCCGTCCTGCGAGGCGGGGAAGGAGCGTTTATGAGTGTTGCACTATCGGCGGTGGATATTTCCCGCGCTCTTACCCGCATTGCCCACGAAATTCTGGAGCGCAATGGCGGCCCAGATTCCATAGTCCTCATGGGTATTCCAACGCGAGGCGCATTCTTAGCCTCCCGCCTTGCTGCATCTATTGCCAGCATCGAAGGGCGGGAGATCCCGGTAGGGACCTTGGATATCACCCTTCACCGCGATGACTTACGACTTCGCCCCTTGCGGGCCCTGGTTCCTACGATGACGCCACTCGGCGGCATTGAGGGACGAAATGTGATTCTGGTCGATGACGTCCTCTTTTCCGGCAGAACCATCCGCGCTGCGCTAGATGCGCTGGGCGAGATTGGACGGCCCAAATCAGTTCAGTTGGCCGCTCTCGTAGATAGGGGTCATCGAGAGATTCCTATTCGAGCTGACTACGTTGGAAAGAACTTGCCGACATCCAAGCAGCAGGCTGTGAGAGTCCATCTCAGCGAAATTGATGGCGTTGACGAAGTCCTAGTCGAATCGCCCGAGGCCTGATTATGAGACATCTACTCTCTACTGCCGACCTGACATATGCGCAGGCGATCAAGATTCTTGATACCGCCCAGGAGATGGCAAGGGTCTCTGAGGGGCCGGTCAAGAAACTTCCTACATTGCGCGGAAGGACAATCGTCAACCTCTTCTTTGAGGACTCAACACGTACGAGAATTTCTTTCGAAGCCGCCGCCAAGCGTCTCTCAGCCGATGTCATCAATTTCTCCGCTAAAGGCTCGAGTACTAGCAAGGGCGAGTCTTTGAAAGACACCGCGCAGACGTTGCAGGCGATGGGTGCCGACGCCGTGATTCTCAGACACTCATCATCGGGTGCAGCTCAACGTCTTGCTTCCTCGCATTGGACCACTGGAAGTGTTATCAATGCCGGTGACGGAACACACGAGCATCCGACGCAGGCACTCCTCGATGCGTTCACAATCCGTAAGCATCTGCGGGTAAGTACCGGCGATCTTCGCGGATTGACTATCGCAATTGTGGGAGACATTCTCCACTCGCGAGTTGCACGATCGAACGTTCATCTTCTCTCACTTCTTGGAGCGCAAGTTGTTTTGGTTGCCCCTCCGACTCTTCTTCCACTTGGCGTTGAAAGTTGGCCAGCTCAGATTTCCTACGATTTCGACAGCATTCTTCCCATAGTTGACGCAGTAATGATGCTGCGAGTTCAGCAAGAACGCATGAATGATTTCTTCTTTCCGACCGAGCGTGAATATTCACACTACTACGGGTTAAATGCCGATCGCCTCACCCTGATGAAGCCCAATGCGATCATCATGCATCCAGGGCCAATGAACAGAGGTTTGGAAATTACCGCCGAATGCGCGGACAGCGCACGTTCGGTGATACTCGAACAAGTCGCTAATGGCGTGAGCGTCCGAATGGCAGTGCTGTATTTGCTCTTAGCCGGAGCGCCGAGCGAAGATGGGGATTTGACCTGATGACCGACTATTTAATCGACGGCGGAATTCTGGCGGACGGCAGACAGGCGCAAGTGTTTGTCAGCGGAGGTCGCATCGCAGAAATCGATGGTCATATCTCGAATCCCAATGCGGCCAGAGCCATGCGCGTGGATGCGCGTGGCTGCATAGTTTTGCCGGGTTTTGTTGATCTTCACACCCACCTGCGCGAACCAGGTAGGGAGGACTCCGAAACCGTCGCATCCGGATCACGAGCCGCGGCAAAGGGTGGCTTTACAGCAGTCTCGGCCATGGCCAACACCTTCCCGGTCGCCGACACAGCGGGAGTGGTTGAACAGGTGTATGCCCTAGGACAGGCCACTGGAATTGTCGACGTCTTCCCAATCGGCGCGGTAACTCAGGGTTTGGCCGGCAAGGCCCTTGCCGAATTGGGAGCAATGGCCGATTCGAAAGCGCGAGTCCGTATCTTCAGTGACGACGGAAATTGCGTCTTCGATCCAATCGTCATGAGAAGAGCACTTGAGTATGTCAAGAAGTTTGACGGAGTGATCGCACAACATGCACAAGATCCTCAACTGACCAAGGACGCCCAGATGAATGAGGGTTTGGTTTCTTCGCGATTGGGTCTTAAGGGATGGCCCTCTGTTGCAGAGGAGTCGATCATCGCCCGTGATGTCCTATTGGCTGACCACGTTCAATCCCGCATACACATTTGCCACGTGACTACAGCTGGCGGCGTCGAGATCATTCGTTGGGCGAAAGCCCGCGGCATTCGAGTCAGCGCTGAAGTTACCCCGCACCATCTCCTTCTTACTGACGAATTGGCAAGTTCGTATGATCCGATCTTCAAAGTAAATCCGCCGCTTCGTACTCAGAAGGATGTAATGGCATTGAGGGAAGGTCTAGCCGACGGCACTATTGATATTGTCGCCACGGATCATGCTCCACATTCGGCCGAAAGTAAGGAGTGTGAATGGCAGGCTGCCGCCTTTGGAATGTTGGGGCTTGAAACCGCATTCTCGATCGTTGCCTCCACGATGATTGACACATCGATGATGAGTTGGGCCGATCTGGCAGACCGAATGTCCACTGCACCGGCGAAAATAGGCGGCTACGCAGACCATGGACAGGGATTGAATGTCGGGTCAAGTGCGAACATTGCAATCGTCAATCCAACCCGGTCGTGGAAAGTTGATCGCGACCTAGTTGCTTCACGAAGCCGCAATACTCCGTACCACGGAATGGAATTGCCAGCCTCGGTTGTAGCGACCTTCTTCAGAGGTGTTCCTACCGTTCTTGATTCACAGTTAGTGAGGCCAACAAGTGTCGGCTAAGGCATATCTAGTCCTAGATGATGGACGAGTTTTCGAAGGCAAGAGTTGGGGCGCGACGGGCAAGACATTTGGCGAGGCCGTTTTCGCAACCGGCATGACCGGATACCAGGAAACATTGACAGACCCCTCGTATCACAAGCAAGTTGTTGCGATGACCGCGCCTCACATCGGTAATACGGGGGTTAACTTTGAAGACAACGAGTCCCACAAGATATGGGTTGCCGGTTTTGCGGTGCGAAATCCATCGACGATAACGAGCAACTGGCGCAGTTCCGGAAATTTGGAAGACGAACTGACCTCACAAGGAATCGTCTGCATCCAAGGCATCGATACTCGTGCGCTGACACGTCATCTGAGAGATCGCGGCGCCATGCGTGTTGGGATC
>DASXUM010000032.1:0-12181 GCA_036504835.1 Candidatus Nanopelagicaceae bacterium | reverse complement strand
TCTGTTCGAACTGCGCAAGCCGAATCCCAACGGCGAGAGAATTGGAAAACTGATGAAGAGGTTCCTCTACACCGCCGGAATCACCGGCGTGCTGCAAGCAGGCATCCTCGTGATCATGACAAGGATTGCAACCCTATGAGCACCGCGACGATGACACATGGCACTCCTACCGTGGAGCGTAAGTTCCCGCCTATTGCGCAAATCTGCGTAGTAGCCCTCATTTCAATGGTTATCGGCGGGGTCTACGTCGCCGCCCACCTTCCCGCCCATGTCTCTATGGCACTTCCAACCGCACTCATTGTTTTCTCTGGGGTGATGCTGGTTGTCAGCATGGTGATGCTTTCTCGCATTCCGGTTTTCGCATGGCAATCCTTCTTCAAGGTCGCCAAGTGGACCTTCCTTGCGGAAGGAATCATCGCGGGCATGTTGGAATACATCTTCGTTTTCGACGGTACTCGTGGGGCTGTCCTGGTGCTGATGACCTCGGCGCTCATCATCTTCGTGTTGGATCTTTCGGTGCTCTTTGGATTTAGCGTCGCTCAGTTCCAAGACGAATAGAGGTTGTCAAGCAGTCCGCTGCAACCAGACCGTTGTGTTCGGCGGAATTCTTCCCTCTTCAATGTTCTGACTACTCATCAGAACCATGTATCCAGGCGGAATACTTTCACCGGCTTCAAAAGTCACTATGCAAAGAAATGACTCATCTTGCGCGCGGGTGAATATAAATGAGTGATGTGGGCTATCGAGCCAACTGAAATATTCATTCATGAGAGACGGATTGGTTTTTCTGTGGCGTAAGGCAGTTCGATAGAGTCGGAGCATTGAACTCTCTTGAGCCTCCTGACCTTCCGCAGAGTATTCGCCCCAATGCTCTGGTTGAGGCAACCACGATGAAGTCCGAGTGATCTCGACGTTTGATGAGAATCCAAATGCACCAGCCTCAGTTGTCTTCCATGGCAGAGGAACTCGGCATCCGTCGCGACCGCGTTCCTTATTCCCGCTCATTTTCCAGATTGGGTCCTGCAGCCTTTCGGTTGGAATATCAAGCACTTCGGGTAAACCGAGTTCCTCGCCCTGATAGAGGAAGACCGCACCCGGCAATGCCAGCATTAACAAGGCGGCCGAACGCGCCCTTTGGTTAGCCCGCACATGATCGAAGACTCGAGTTGCCGTTATGGACTCCGCGGCCTTTTCCGTTTCGCCTTCGGAAACAAATTCGGCTTCCAGGCGGTTAACCACTCGAACGACGTCGTGATTACTTAGGACCCAAGTGACTGGCGCTCCCACTTCAGCCATTCCCGCCATCGATGCATCAATACTCTTCTTTAGAGGTTCGCTCCTCCACTTCACCGTAAGAAAATCGAAATTGAAGGTGTTTGCCAGCTCGTCCGGCCTGACGTAAAGGGCAGACCGTGAAGGAGGATTAACCCACGCTTCTGAGACCGCCATTCGTTGTCCTGAGTATGAATCCAGCAGCTTTCGCCATTCTCGATAAATTTCGTGGACGCCATCTTGATCCCAGTAAGGGAAATCCCGGGAGTCCAGAAGACCGAAGTGTTCTTGAAACGGCGCATCAGGTAGACCCTCGGCCTTTACAAGACCGTGTGCGACATCTACCCGGAAGCCATCGACGTTTCGATCCAACCAAAACCGAAGAATCTGAAGGAAGTGGTCGCGAACTTCTGGATTTTCCCAATTGAAATCCGGCTGTTCTGGGGCAAATATATGGCAGTACCACTGACCGAGCTCTCCGTTGCTTTCTTTTATCCGAGTCCAAGCTGGACCCCCAAATACTGAATCCCAATTGTTTGGCGGCTCTTCGCCGTTCACTCCCTTGCCATCTCGGAAAAGATAACGATCACGTTCGGCCGATCCTGGTTCGGCGGCAACTGCCTCACGAAACCACAGATGCTCGTGGCTGGAATGATTGGGGACAATATCAATGATGATTCGAAGCCCTCGCTTGTGAACCTCGTCGATCAATTCTTGCGCCAAATCTAGAGTCCCGTACTCAGGGGCGATATCCATGAAGTCAGCAACGTCGTATCCGTTGTCATGCTGGGGAGAGGGATACCAAGGGGTAATCCATAGGGCATCGATTCCAAGCGACTTTAAATAGTCGAGTCGGCTAATGATTCCCTTAATATCTCCGATTCCATCCCCGTTCTCGTCGGCGAAAGAACGAATATAGATTTGGTAAGTAACCGCGTCTCTCCACCACAGCTTCTCGGCGGGGATATCCGAATCGATCCTCGTCAATGCTGGGGACATGCGCATTCCGAACCTCCACTAATTAGAAGTGAATGGCTCGGGACGGTATTCCCGCTCACCTGTTCACCAACGACTACTCTTAAATCCAAAGGCAATTTAGTCGAGACTAGTTGCTCTCGATCTCCCGCATTGACGACCATTGTGAAAACACAATCCTCCAAGCGCCTTTCAATGATCAACGTTCGATTTCGATTTTCAATAATCGAGAAATTCCCATGACTTAACGCCATATGACGTCTTCGCAAGGCCAAGATCGGCTCCAATGTGGAGAGAAATTCCTTCTGGTTCTTCGAAAACACTAAAGGAAATGTTCCTCGGCAACCTGGATCATTTGCTCCAGACAAGCCGAGTTCATCGCCGTAGTACAAGACGGGCACGCCGGGGAGAAATTGATTCATTACAAGGACCATTAGTGCATCCCGATGGGATCCGCCGCACTCGTTTACAAGCCTTGCGGTGTCATGACTCCCGACAAAGTTAGCTATTAATGAGGGGTCATCACGAAGTCCACACCATTGTTTAATATCTTTTGCTAAATCCTCAGCATCCGCATCGTGGCGTGACACGAAGTCAACAAGCCGATTCCGAGCAAAATAATTGGTCACAGATTGAAAGTCTTCGGCAAAGCCCCACTGTTGCCAGGCTTCGGCAATCCACATATCCGAGGATGCAAGTCCGCGAGTTGTTCCACGAAGTTCTTGCCAGAAATCCGCAGGTACTTTCCACGGCACATCAAGGCGCCACCCTTTAATCCCAAAAGAGTCCCAGTATGAAAGAACCTCTGTGACTAACTTGAGAACATTCGGATTCGAATGATTAAGTTTGGGGAGGAAGTCTGCACCTCCACACGTCTGGTACACAGATGATTCGCCCACAAAATTGAAGAATTCGCGCTCGAATGTGTCCCCAGCCAAAGCACGGGCAAAACCGTGGAACCGATCTCCGACGTGGTTGAAGACGCCGTCCAGCAAGATGCCAACACCTGCATCACCAGCCACGCTCACCAAGTTTGCTAAATGGTTTTCATCACCAAGGAGAGGGTCAATGTGGAAGTAATTCTGCGTGTCGTATCGGTGATTTGATGGCGAGGAAAAGATTGGGTTGAGATAGATATTGGCAATTCCAATACGTTGGAGGTAGGGAATTCTCGCGGAAACGCCTGCAAGATTGCCACCGAAGAAATTCTCCCTGGTTGGCTCACTCCCCCATGGACTTAGCGATGAATCACTGACCTGTCCGACTTGAGCGAATCTGTCCGGGAAGATTTGGTACAAAGTACCTTTTCTGAACCAATCCAGCCGGTCCGAAGCCACGCCTCGAACAATTTCTTGGCTCATTCGTTTATCCCACCAGAAGCCAGCCCTCTTATCAATGATTTTTGCATCGCGAGGAAGGCAACTACGGCCGGAATGGTCGCCGACACCGTCGCGGCCATCAACAGGGTCCACCGTGTGCCGTATTTACCCGAGAAGTTGGCGATACCAAGAGGCACCGTGAAGTGCTCCGGAGAATTTAGGACGATGAGAGGCCAGAGGAAGTCATTCCAAGCGAACAAGAAGGCGAACAACGCCAGCGTCGCCACCGCAGGTCGCGCCAGCGGAAGAATCACAGTCCAAATGACTCGCAGAGTACTGGCGCCGTCCATCTTCGCCGCATCGTCATAATCACGTGGAATTGAATGAATAAATTGTCGAAGAAGCAGAATTCCAAAGGCAGACCAGCATCGTGGAATGATGAGGGCGGCCAGGTTATCCGCCCAATGCAAGTGTTGAATTATCTGAAACGAAGGAATTACCAATAGCGGCAAGGGCACCATCATGGAAGCCAGAAGCGTGAACCACAGAGTCTTCTTGAAAGGGAACTCAAATCTGTCGAATGCGTATGCTGCCAAGGCGCTTGTAAATACCTGGCCAAAGGTCACTAATACGGCCACGATAATCGAGTTGACGTAATAACGACTAAAAGGAGCCTCTTGCCAGGCATTGACGAAATTCTGCCAATGGAAATGGGTAGGGATCAGATATGGCGCGGAGAATGCCAGTTTCGGTGGCTTGAGCGACGTAGTTATCATCCAAACGAAAGGCAGAACGACTACCGAGGAGATCGCAATCAGCGCAAAGTGATCGGCAATTCGGATGGAAAGTTTCTTGAAAGTTCTCATCATTCGTGCCTTCGTCTGATCTGCCATTGAAGCATCGTCAATACCAGGATGATCAGAAAGAGTGTCCAACCAATGGCTGATGCATAGCCGAGGCGGAAAAGCTTGAAACCTTGGTTAAAGAGAAGTAAAGACATTACATTCGTAGAGCCCATTGGCCCGCCTGAGGTGAGAATAAAGATATGGTCAAAGACTTGGATCGCGTCGATGAATCCCGTGATTAGTACCAGTGTTGTAACCGGTCGCATCAATGGAATCGTCATGTATCGAACTTTTTGCCAGCCTGAAACTCCATCGAGATCAGCGGCTTCGTAACAAGAGGTTGGAAGACTGCTGAGGCCCGCTGCGTAAACGATCACTGCAAAGCCAAGTTGCTTCCAAATGCCGACGATAATGACGGCCGGAAGAGCCCAGTGGGTATCGCTCAGCCAATTCGGGCCGGGAAGGTGAAGCGCCTTAAGTCCAAGATCGATGACCCCAACATATGGGTCAAATAGAAGTTGCCACACGACTGCCGCGGCAACGGTCGCTGTCACCACAGGAGAGAAGAAGATTGTTCGATAGATAACTGATGACTTGCCCCGGCGCTGCAGCATCAACGCAATAAGAAATCCCAATACGGTGCTAATTAGAGTCACTGAGATCGTATAAACAGTCGTCACGTAAAGGGATTTTCGGAATTCTGCGTCACCGAAAAGATTTATGTAATTCTGAAATCCAACGAACTTCTTTACCGCATTGAGCCCATCCCAACTGGTTAAGCTGATTTGCGCACTCCAGATGAACGGGTAGGCCGTAAAGCCGATAAAGAGCAGGAGAGCCGGTGCGATGAGGAGGTATGCGGTCCGCGCTTGTTTGTTCCGCACGTCTGCCTCCTTTGTAATGGGGAATTGTTAGAACTAGGAGAAGAGTAGAACTGCCCCAGACAAAATCTGGTCTGGGGCAGTTCTATCTTTACTTACTTGCCAGCCAGCGCCTTACGTACAGCTGCATCGGCATTTGCCAATGCATCCGAAACGCTTACTTTCCCGTAGAAAGCTGGTTCCAACGCCTTGGAGAAGGCATCTGAAACTGCTGGGTACGAAGCGATTGCAGGTCGGGCATATGCGTACTTCTGTTGATCGATAAATGCCTTCAAAGCAGGTTCTTCAGCAACATGCTTCAAGATCACATTGCTGTTCGCGACAGTATCGCTGATCGGCATGAAGTTGGTGGCAACATCCCAACGGGCTTGAACTGGTGCACTTGTGAACCATTTGATGAATTTAACTGCCGCGGCCTGCGAAGCAGTCTTGCCCTTGAAGGCCATGATCTGCTCGCCACCCATATTGGTGGCATGTACGCCGCCTGCTGGAATCGGAAGCATTGCGGTTCCGAATTCAAATGGGGCGTTATCGCGATATCCGCCAACCATCCACGATCCATCAATTCTCATACCAGCCTGGCCTTTGTCGAACGCACCCCATTGACCAGCTGTGGCAGCGTGATCAACGTTGATGAGGTCAACCAAGAACTGCAAGGCAGTCTTTCCGGCAGGTGAGTTGAATGTTGGTGCGGTGTTGGTCTTGTTTAGGAAGCCCGCACCTGATTGCCAGAGGTAGGGCTGGAACTGCCAGGTAAGACCTTCGCCTGGTTGAACGTAGATTTCCATTCCTTGGATTCCGTTGCCGAGGGCGCTGATGGCCATCGCGTCGGTACGCATCTCAGCCCAGGTCTTAGGTGGCTTATTGGGGTTCAGGCCCGCTCTGCGGAAGAGATCCTTGTTGTAGAAAAGGGAGAGGTTGTTGGTGCTGGCGGGCAATGACTGCAACTTGCCTTTGTACATGCCGTATGTCAACAGGGATGGGTAAATATCGCCGGTGGCTTTCTTGATGCTGCCAAGAGCCTTGCCAAGATCTACCAACTTGCCTGACTGATTCATGTTTGCCATCCAGGCAATGTCTGTGGCGGCCAGCGCAGGGGTGGTACCGCTGGCGATAGCTGATTGGAGTTTGGGAAGCAGATCGCCCCAAGGGAATGTAACTGGCTTGACGATAATCCCAGGGTTTTTCTTATTGAATTCTTTGACGAGGGCGCCAAGTGCTTGGCCGTTTCCGCCGTCCCAATAATTCCAAAATTGAATTGTTACTGGCTTAACTGCCTTACTTGCTGCGATCGCTGATCCAGTGCCGAGAGAAACCGTCGCAAAAACGGCCAGGCTAAGGATCGAGACGAGTCTGCGATGAGAAAGCTTCATCACGGGCTTCCCTTCTTGGAGGTGGACTTGCTGGTCCACGAAAAGTAGGGCTCTATGAAACATATGTCAAGAGCATGAAACATGATACATTTCTGCCCATGACCAGCCTCCGAAACGTCGCCACACACGCTGGGGTGAGCATCGCTACCGCCTCCCGCGTTATTAATAATCCAGAAATGGTCAGTCCCAAGACTCGAGAGCGTGTCGAAAAGGCGATGAAAGAACTCCTTTTTACCGTCCCGGAAATCCCTCAACAAGAAAAACTTGCTGGCCTCTTTGTCCCCGATATTGTGAATCCGATCTTCACCCAAATCACGAAAGCAATCGAAATAAAAGCACGTGAAGCGGGTTGGGCCATCGTTCTCTGTACAACCGGTGACTTGGCAAGCGTTGAACGCGAACATGCACAAGGCTTTTTTACTCGTCAAATTACAAATCTCATATTCGTCTCTTCCGTGGCGGCAAATACCGCAGAACACATGCCCCACTATCAAGCACTGCTAGAACATGGAGCCAGGCTGCTTTTTGTGAATGGTGCGCCGAATGATCTCGCCGCACCAGCAATCGGGGATGATGAATGGGCTGCCGGCCGCATGTCCGCTCAACACATTCTTGAACTCGGACATCGATCAATTGGTTTCATAACAGGGGTAGAAACCACTTCCAGTCGGTCACATCTTCGCATTTCCGGAATAAAGGAAATGGTGGCGACCGTGCCCGACGCAGTCATATACCCAATCAACAGCGATTGGGGTGTGGAGGGTGGCGTCATTGGTGCACAAAAACTTCTAGAGGCCCACCCTGAAATCACGGCTCTTATATGTGCAAGCGATTTGACCGCCCTAGGTGCGATGAATTACTGCCAATCAAAGGGAATTTCCGTACCGCAGGACATTTCAATTCTTGGTTCTGATGGAATTGCGCTTGGTCGATGGGTGTTCCCTTCCCTCTCAACGATTGCACAACCCATTGACGCAATTTCAGATTACGTTGCGGCATGGCTATCTTCGGAAGACTCGACCGCAAAATCGTCTAAAGCCACTCCCGACATTGCATTTCGACCAACGCTCATAGCAAGAGACAGCACAGCGAAAGTCCGAAAAAACCCAAAACGTAATCGCTAAATCATTGCGATAGCGCGCTTCCACGTTAAGTCGAGGTTGGCATCTTTGGGAAAGCGTCCGGCAATCTCAAGATCTACAAGGCCGTGCATCAATGCCCACACTGCACGCGCTTGCTCATGATCTTTGCCGGTGATCTCGATAATCATTGCGGTCACGCCGTCTTCTAGTCCTGCTGGAATTCGATCGCGCAAAAGCGGGATGGATACGGTGATCTCGTAAAGGTGAGGGTTCTCCAACGCCCACTTTCTATATGTGAGCGCTTTTGCCCTCTTGCTCTTGCCAGCTTTCTTGATCGCCGCGCCGAATTCCTCCAAACCACGAGCCTGTAAATCGGCGACGATCTCGTCTTTATCCTGCACATGCTTGTAGAGGCTGGGGGCCTTGATATGGAGTCGATCGGCCAAGGCGCGCATCGACAGACCGTCGACACCCTTCTCCTTGAGCAATTCGTAAGCCGCGACGCGGATTTTCTGCCTAGTTGGGCCGTCGGTGTTAGCCATGATAATTTCAGGCTAACACTGTTAGCGAGGGAGAGACAAGATGTACGTAGTGGGTAAACCAAAGATTTTTCTGCATATTGAGGGCGCGGTTCTCGTGATCGCCGCGTTGTTCCTCTTCTCTTCGACGCATCAACATTGGTGGTGGGTCCCGGTCCTTCTTTTCGCCCCCGATATCTTCATGGCCGGATATGCCCGATCAACCAAATTTGGGGCGCTCACCTACAACATCGGCCATACCTACCTTCTTCCTGCGTTTGTCGCCCTCTACGGGGTGCAAAGCCACAGGCCATTGATTCTCGCCGTCGGTTTGATCTGGTTGGCCCATATCGGGATGGACCGATTACTCGGATACGGCCTCAAATACGACGACAATTTCAAAAATACGCATCTTGGGAGTCTTATGCGAAAGTGAAATAAAGCCCCTTTAATGTGAATGTGGGGGCTACAGTGCCTAAATCGGCTTATTTGTAGCCAACTATTGCTTAGGACAATCCAATGACCTCTTCACGATTGAGAAATTCCGCTATTGCCGTAATCGCGGCAAGCGCCCTGGTGCTAACTGCATGTTCCAGCTCCAAGCCAGCCGCGACCCCAACCACATCATCTGCTTTCGTCGGGGTGATTCTTCCTGACGCAGCATCATCCAACCGTTGGGAGTCGGCTGACCGTCCATTCCTCACCGCGGCTTTCAAAGCTGCTGGCGTAACTGCTGATATTCAGAACGCCAACGGAGATGTAGCCGCGTTCCAGACAATCGCAGACCAGATGCTCTCAAAGGGCGCAAAAGTGCTGATCATGGTCAACCTTGATTCGGCCTCCGCGAAAGCAGTGCAGGACAAGGCAAAAGCACAAGGAATTCCAACTATCGACTACGACCGACTAACCCTTAACGGATCTGAGTCGTACTACGTCTCATTCGATAACGTCGCGGTCGGACGTCTGCAAGGCGAAGGCATCAAGTCATGTCTGGTTGCAGCGGGCAAAACAAATGCACGCCTTGTCTACCTTGATGGCTCTCCAACTGACAACAATGCAACGTTGTTCAAGCAGGGCTACGACTCAGTTCTTCGCCCACTGATCACTTCGGGCAAGTACACCTTGGTCAATGACACGGCGGTCCCAGGATGGGACAACACCAAGGCCGGAACCATCTTTGAACAGCAGCTCTCTCAAGCCGGCGGGAAGCTTGACGCAGTTGTTGCTGCCAACGAAGGTCTTGGGCTTGCTGCGGTTGCAGTTCTGAAGAAGAACAAGCTCAACGGCAAGGTCTGCGTCTCCGGACAGGATGCAACTGTTGATGGACTCCGTGCGATTTTGACGGGCGACCTTTCCAATACCGTTTACAAGGCCATCAAGGCCGAAGCGAACGCGGCGGCGGCATTGGCAATCGCACTTCTGCAGGGAAAACCTGCCGCAGCTGCGACCGGGAAGACCAATAACGGCACCATCGATGTGCCCTCTGTCCTTCTCGTACCAATCGGAATTACCAAGGCAAACGTCAAAGTTGTTATTGCTGATGGCTTCCAGAAGCGTGCTGATGTCTGCAAGGACATTGAGGCACTTTGTACCAAGTACGGCGTATAGCGGGCAGTAATCTTTGGCCCTATGGGCAAAAACTTACTGATACTTGATTGTGATGGCGTTCTGGTCGACAGCGAAATTATTAACGTCTCTGTCGACCAGATTGTCCTCGCGGACCTCGGTTGGTCACTTTCCAAAGAGGAAATCATCGATCGCTTTGTCGGAAGATCTCATGCCCATTTCATTGATGTGGTTGAAGAACATCTGGGTTGGAAATTGTCCAATGATTGGGAGGACGCTTACCAACATCTTTATCGGCAAGCCTTGGCCCGTGATTTGAGGCTGGTAGACGGGATCGACGAAGCCTTAGAGAAGATCGACCTCCCGATGTGCGTTGCGTCCAACGGCAGCCACAGCAAGATGGAGTTCACATTGAAACACTCTGGTCTCTGGTCCAAATTTGAGGGGCGAATATTCAGCGCTTCAGATGTCAGCGAAGGAAAACCGGCACCAGACTTGTTCTTGCACGCGGCCTCGACTCTGGGATTTGAGCCACAGGACTGCATCGTCGTTGAAGACAGTTGGGCGGGAGTCACTGCTGCTCTTGCCGCCCGCATGAAGGTGATTGCCTACAGGGGTGGCATCACGGGACAGCATCACATCGATTCTGACGGCGTCACGTTCATAGATCACATGTCGAAACTTCCCAAAGCAGTCTCCGAACTTATTCACAATTAGACTTCGTAGGTGCCCAACCTGCGCAAACGCAATGCGTCATTAGTTCTTGCAGGGATCTGCTTCGGAACCACTGGCACGGCTCAAGCGCTCGGACCTAAGGGTGTTTCGCCCTTAGCGGTAGGAAGTGGTCGACTCCTGGTTGGTGCACTTCTTCTCTATGTATTCCACCGATCTGCCACCGCAAGTGTCGCCAAGATATCTGGAAGAGACCTGTGGTTGAGCGCCTTGGGTGTCGTGCTCTACCAAATAACTTTCTTCTCGGCAGTAAAGAGCACGGGTGTAGCGATTGGAACTGTAACGGCGCTGGGATCGGCTCCGGCGTTGACTGGAATCGTCGCCTATCTGATCAATAAAGAGAAACCGACGAAGCGCTGGTTCTTGGCCACCGTGATCACAACCATCGGCATCATCGTCTTGAGCACCTCGAAAGGTTTATCCGACTTCAACTTCCGTGGATTTCTCCTTGCGATCGGCGCGGGCGCCTCATATTCGATATTCGCCGTTGCCAGCAAAAGAGCGCTGACTCATGGAGTGACAATCACCGACGCCATGTTCCGGATATTCGGCCTCGGGGCAATTCTGTCCGCGCCGTTGCTCTTCATTGGAGACATGCACTGGCTTGCGACTCCGCGAGGTTTGATGATGGCCTTCTGGTTAGGTCTTATCCCTACCGCTGTGGCTTACATCGCATATGCCTACGGATTAGCCAAAGTCCGCGCAAGCACTGCCTCGACACTCATTCTCGCCGAACCCGCTACCGCAACTTTGCTCGCGTCGATCGTGTTGGGTGAGGCCATCAATCTACGTGGCTGGATTGGCATCGTGGTAGTTATCATTGGCCTTATCTACTTATCTCTTGGATAATCGACCAGGAACGGGGTTTTCTGATGTTCACCGAAATTGCCAGCGTTGAGATTGTTTCGGAACGCGTTTTGGAATTCGAAGCAGCTATCGAAGTTGCGGTGGAGACGGTTCTCTCCAAGTCCCCTGGTTTCAAAGACTACGAGCTGCTCAAGGGCGTAGAACGCCCCAATGTGTACACATTCATCGTGCATTGGGAGAAACTCGAAGACCACACCGAAACCTTCCGGAAGAGTGACGCCTTCCTTAAGTGGCGTGAAATCATCGGCCCTTTCTTCGCTCATCCCCCAGTCGTAGAACACTGGAGTCATATCTTCAGCTTCAATGGTTGATTCTCTTCGCATACGACCTGCGGAATTAGCCGATTCCGAAGGTATCGCCCGAGTACACACACTCTCCTGGCAAAGCGCCTATCGCGGACTTCTTCCTGATGAATGGCTCGACGCATTGAGATGGGAGGACCGGAAAGTACGTTGGGATGCGATCTTGGCCTCGACTACGCGCGGAAAAGTATTCGTAGCCCTAAATTCCGATGACGAAATTCTAGGTTTCGCCAGCATTGGCGCATCGCGAGATGAGGACATCGATCAAGAGAGAGTCCACGAGTTATACGCGATCTATCTTGCGCCGCTTCACTGGGGCAAGGGAATAGGTGCCGCACTTCTTCGGGCAGTCATGAAAGAGGTTCCGGAAACCGCTATTCGGATGGAACTCTGGGTACTCGAAAGCAATCTTCGCGGCAGGCGTTTTTACGAAAGCCAAGGATTCACCT
>DASXUM010000031.1:0-3233 GCA_036504835.1 Candidatus Nanopelagicaceae bacterium | reverse complement strand
TCAAGACTTGTGGCATTATTTCATTGCCTTGTTCTAGGCAAGGAAATGGTGTGATGCGAGGGCTGGTAACCCTCCAAACAAGTATCGCGCCTTGGAGCTGTCGACACTGAGGGCCTTGGAGGAATCCAGGGCCTTCAGTATTTTTCCCACACACTCATCTGCTTTGCATACTCGCGAACTAATACATGACCAATCCGCCGGAGATGTTGAGGTCGTCACCTGTTATTCCGGCAGAGCGTTCGCTGGCTAGGAAGAGCACGCCTTCGGCAATATTCTCGGGCGAAACAAAATGATGCATCGGAACCATGTCGATCATCTTCTCGCGAGCTTCCTCATGCGAAATGTTCTCCATCGCGGCAACATTGTCGACTACGCCTTCAAGACGCGGTCCTGCTACAAAACCTGGCGAGATGAGATTGACCCTGATTCCCTCCGACGCGACTTCGGCTGCCAAAGTCCGCATCAACCCGACCAATCCCAATTTCGATGCGCCATACGCACTGCGGTTTTTGAACGGGCGCTTCCCCGTCACCGACCCTATGAAAACTATCGAGCCACTTCTACGTCGTTGCATATCTGGAAGCACCGCTTGCGTCAGAAGGAACGGCCCTTTGAGATTGGTGTTGATCGTCTCGTCCCAATCCTTTTCGGGCAGATCTACAAGTGCGACGGGATTTCCCGTGATACCGCTGTTATTGACCAACACATCAATGCGTCCGAAAGCATCCAAAGCCTGGGCAACGGAAGCGGTGATCGAGGCACGATCGAGTAGATCCAGATGAACGATCAGGGGCTGCAAACCGCCGGCCGCAGTGATTAATCGAGCAGTCTCCTTGAGGCCCTCTTGATTTCTTCCGGCAAGGACCAATTGAGCCTGTGCCATCGCCAATCGCACACTGATGACCCGGCCAATGCCACGGCTTGCACCGGTTACAAATGCGACCTTATGTTCAAGTTCGCTCATTAGATGAGTCTAATTGGCTCCTGGCCACGTGCAACCAAACGATCAAAGTGCGCATCGCGTTTTTCAATAAATCGATCGGCGTCCACTTCTGCCTTCGACAAGAACTCTGCGAGTTCGTCGCGGGCCTTTGCACCCTCGCCAGTGAGGTCATCTCGATCGAAGATGTTCCATGCGCGAAGTACCGGTGCAACAACCTCATCAATATGTTGTTTCTGGTCGTAGATACCCGCAAGGGCGATCTGCACGGCCTTTCGACCAAAGCCGGGCATCCCGACTCCGGGCATCGCGAAATCACTGACAACATCGGTGATGGCCCGCATGGCTGCGTTGGGCTCGAGGTCGAGGGCTTTGCCAAAGAGATTTCGATAGAAAATCATGTGCAGGTTCTCATCCAACGCCACGCGTTGCAGCAATCCCTCCGCGATCGGGTCATTGGAAATTCGCCCCGTGTTGCGATGTGAAATTCGAGTGGCCAATTCTTGGAAGGAAACGTAGGCGACCGTGTGGAGCATGTCTTTGTCATAAGGGGTCGTGTAGCCAAGGGCCATATGCGCCATACGAAGATCTTCTAGTTCGTACGGATCTACTCCGCGCGTTGCCATCAGATAATCGCGGATGGCGATGCTGTGACGAGCTTCCTCCGCGGTCCACCGTTCGATCCAATTACCCCATGCGCCGTCGCGGCCCATAGAGATGGCAATTTCGGTGTGGTAACTGGGCAGGTTGTCCTCGGTCATCAAGTTCAGAACGAGGGAATCTTGGGCGATCCCGGAGAGCTTGGAATCCTTGGCCTCCCACGCATCGCCATTGAGCGGTCCGGCAAAGGTGCGGCCTTCACTCCACGGGACATACTCGTGCGGATACCAGTTCTTTTGAACCGCGAGATGGCGCTCAAGTTCAACCGCGACGGTTGGCTCCAGGTCCCGGATGAGTCGGACTTGGACTGCTGGATCAATGGATGCCATTGAATAATCCTACGCGAGTGCTAGCACTACTAGCGAGTCGACTCTCAGCGCTGACTGCGCTTTGCCGCCTGTTGCGCCCGCCATTTGGCGATAGCGGCATGGTTTCCACTCAGCAGTATCTCCGGCACTTCAAGGCCGCGCCACTGCTTTGGTTTGGTGTAGTTGGGGTACTCGAGGAAACCTTCTTCAACATGGGACTCCTCCGCCAATGATTCGGGGTTGCCCAATACTCCAGGAAGCAATCGCGTGATCGCCTCGATCATGACAAGGGCGGCAACTTCGCCACCACCGAGCACATAATCGCCGATACTCACTTCGCGCACACGAATTCCTTGTGTTGCAAAGGATTCTTGCGAGTAGTACTGACCAACGCGAGCATCGATTCCTTCGTAGCGTCCGCACGCAAAAATCAAATGAGACGACTTGGCCAATTCATGCGCCATGCCTTGGTTGAAGACTTCACCTGCGGGCGTGAGGATGATCAAATCGGTGTCGGGGATCATCAGCGGATCTAGCGCCTGGCCCCAGATCTCGGGCTTCATCACCATTCCCGCGCCGCCTCCATATGGAGTGTCATCCACGCTGTGGTGGTTGTCTTCGGTGTAGTCGCGCAAGTTGTGAATCGCAATATCCACGATGTCGTTCTCTTGTGCCTTTCCGAGCAACGACAGCTGCAAGGGGGCGAAGTATTCGGGAAAGATTGTTACGGCATCGATCTTCATCATGCGCTCACTTCGGGCGGAATGACCGTCATCTTCTTGTTCTTGATATCCACGACTGGCACAAGTTGGTGCACGAATGGAATCAGAACTTCTCCCGTTGGTGTGTTGATCGCCAGCAAGTCTTGGCCGGGAAGGTTAATGACATCGCTGACTGTGCCGAACTCCTTGCCCGATTCGAGAAAAGCGGTGCACCCGATGAGTTGCAGTACGTGATAGTCATCTTCATATTCGCTCTCGGCATCGATATCGACGTCGGCGTAAAGCAATGTGTCGCGCAATTTCTCGATACCGTTGCGGTCCACAATATTCTCAAAGCCCAGCAGCAATATTCCATTGTGTACGCGATACGAGCGCACGACTAAGTCACCGAGGTTTTTGTTACTTGGCGATTCGGTCTGCACGCGAGCGCCAATAGCAAAGCGCTCTTCCGGATTATCGGTGCGAACTTCGATGGTGGCCTCGCCGTGAATTCCGTGAGCGCGACCAATTCGCCCCACGAGCAAACGCATGGCTAGCGACTTATCTTTCGGGGCGAATCGCCCATGGCTTATCGCCCTTCGTCCGTCTCCACGAGATCTACTC
>DASXUM010000030.1:0-3003 GCA_036504835.1 Candidatus Nanopelagicaceae bacterium | reverse complement strand
CAGCTCGACAAGGAGGTCGGCAAGCGAGGTGTGTTGGTAGGCGTGCTTGACGAAATACTTCTGCAGACCGCGGATGAAGTACTCGCGACCGACGTATGCGACTAGCTGAATGAGTACCGAAGCACCCTTCGCGTAGGTGATCCCGTCGAAGTTGTTGTTGGCGGTATCAATGTCCTTCACATCAACGGCGATGGGATGCGTGGAGGACATCTGGTCTTGGCGAAGCGCCCAGGTCTTCCGTCGCGCGTTGAATTCGGTCCAGATGTCCTTGTACTCGGTGGCCTCTTGGGTCGCCGTGTAGGAAGCCCACTCTGCGAAGGATTCATTGAGCCAGACGTCATTCCACCATTTCATCGTGACCATGTTGCCGAACCACATGTGGGACATCTCGTGAAGGATTGTGTTGGCTCGGTATTTGTAGAGACGCTCCGTGACGCGGCTCCGATAGACGAAGAGGTCCTCTTTGAATGTCACCGCGCCGACGTTCTCCATCGCGCCCCAGTTGTAATCGATCACCGCAATCTGGTCGTACTTATCAAACGGATAGGCGAGCCCGAATACCTTCTCGAAGTATTTGAAGCCCTGCTTCGTCACCGTGAAGATGTTCTCGTGATCGAGGTGTTGCGCTAAAGACTTGCGGCAGTAGATGCCAAGTGGGATCTTCTTCTCTCCGATGTACTCGTCATGAACGTGGTGGTACGGGCCGGCAATAAATGCGGTGATGTATGTTGCCAGGCGCGCGGTGGGGAGAAATCTCCACGTCGTGTAGTCGGCACCCGATGGCGTTTTTGATTCCACCGGACTGTTGGAGATCGCCTCCCAATGATTGGGCACTGTCGCGGTCAACGTGAAAGTGGCCTTCAAGTCGGGTTGGTCGAAGCACGCGTACATGTGCCGAGTGAGTGCGGGTGCGCATTGCGAATACAAATAGACCTCTTGGTCTGCGGGGTCGACTGAGTACTGCAGCCCCTCACCGTTCTTCGAGAAGATCGAATCGAGCTCGATGACAAGCTCGTTCTCGGCAGCCAGGTTCTTGAGGAAGATGCTTTCACCGTCGAAATTGGAGACATCCACGGGGACGCCGTTGAGGGTTGCCGAGATGACTTTTCGAGCGGGCGCATCGATGAAGGTATCAATGCCGGGTTCGTTGCAGAAGAAGTGGACCATGGATCTGGAATAGAAGGTCTCTTGGCCCGGCACAATTTTGAGGGTGACGTCGTAACTATCGATAGATAGGTACTTGGCGCGCTCTTCGGCTTCGATCTGAGAGATATTTACACCTGGCACGATTACTCCATTGGCTAGAAACGTAGGGGTCTAACGTAGCCAAAAATCCGCGAACGGTCAGTACTGGGAGATTGCTCGGTTGGGCATAATGGCGCAATGACCGAACTGACACTGAGACCCATGAGCGATAGCGAGTTTGAGGCGTTCCATTCCAAGTTGGTCACCGAGTACGCGGCGGTGAATGTGGAGGCGGGCAATTGGCTGGAAGAGGAATCCCTAGAGCTTTCGCGGAAGGAACTGGAAAGACTCTTGCCAGAGGGTCGAGACACTCCGCGCGTCCTTCTCTTCGCGGCGGAAAATTCGGCGGGCGAGTATGTCGGTTACCTCTGGATTGGCCTTGATCGCTCCGGCACGTCTAAGCCTCTCGCATGGATCTATGACATTGAAGTCTCCGAAGCACATCGCGGCAAGGGATACGGTCGTGCGCTCCTGCGTGCAGCCGAGGAGGAGACGTTGAAGAACGGTGTTCCGACACTTGGTCTCAACGTCTTTGGATCAAATAAGGTTGCCCGAAAGTTATATGAATCGTCGGGATATTCGATAACCCAAATGACAATGTCTAAGCAACTGGGAGTCGTGGAAGGCTCTCAATAAGTCGTTGTGTGTAGTGGTGTTGAGGCGCACCAAGCACAGATGCGGTTGCACCTTGCTCGACGACCACACCTTTCTCAAGCACGATGCTCTGCTGACATAAGGCAGCAACAACAGCAAGGTCGTGGGAAACCATGACGATCGTCATTGCCTTGGTGCGTCCGAGTTCGGCAATGAGATCGATGACGCGCACTCTGGTCGACACGTCTAATGCGCTCACCGGCTCGTCGGCAAGAAGAACCTTGGGCTTGCACACTATGGCGCGTGCGATCGCAATGCGCTGGCGCTGACCTCCGGAGAACTCGTCGGGATATCGACTTGCTGCATCTGCCGGAAGATCTACTGCCCTCAGTGCTTCGACGACCTCGTTCTCAATCCAATTCCTAACAGTCAAACGACTTGCTCCGGGATTGGCCTCCTGACCTAATCCGAGCGAACGGAGAGGTTCGGCAATCAGCTGGTCAATTCGCTGACGCGGATCAAGGGATGAGTAAGGATCTTGGAATACCACTTGCACGGTGCTGCGGAAACGGCGGGCCTGCTCTCGGTCTTTCAGGGAAAGTTGGGCGCCAGAGAAGAGGATCTCTCCTTGCGTCGGAGCGTGCATACCAAGCAGAAGGCGAAGGATGGTGCTTTTGCCTGATCCCGATTCGCCGACGAGGCCAACGTTCTGGCCTTCTGTGATTGCGAGGTTGATGTCATGAAGGACCGGGCTGCCAGCGCGATACGAGAAGTTGACGTTTTTGGTTTGGAGAATCGGGGCGCTCATCATGCACCCCCGGCCGTGGTTGCCAGGTTGAGCGCATCATCGAGTTCTCGTGCACTGGTCACTAGTTCGCGCGTATAGGGATGGCGCGGGGCTTTCAGGATCTCGTGCAACGATCCGGACTCGACGACTTCGCCGTCTTTGAGGACCAGGACATGATCTGTGATGCGCGAAACAACAGCGAGGTCGTGGCTGATGAAGAGGAGTGACATGCCGCGCTCAGACACCACCGTGTCGAGGAGCAGAAGAATCTCCGCTTGCACCGTGACATCAAGTGCGGTCGTCGGTTCATCGGCAATAAGAAGTGCAGGCTCGCAGGCCAGCGCCATCGCAATGGCAGCGCGTTGACGTTCGCCCCC
>DASXUM010000029.1:0-129601 GCA_036504835.1 Candidatus Nanopelagicaceae bacterium | reverse complement strand
CGGCGGCACCTCCGCGTTGGTCGGCGGGGACGCTGTTCATGATGGCCGTGGTGTTTGGAGCCGAGAACATGCCGCCTCCGACCCCATTGAGGAATACCAGTATCGCGAACCAGACATAGTGAAAATTAGTTGGGACGAGTAACAACCCTACGAAACTTCCACCAAAGAGGCTTAGCCCCGAAGTAGAGAGGATCCGCGCTCCGTGTCTGTCAGAGAGAAAGCCCGATACTGGACCCGCTATGAGGAAACCAACCGTTAACGGAAGAAGATAGATACCAGCCCAAAGGGGAGTCGCATCGTATGCGTATCCGTGCAGCGGAAGCCAGATTCCTTGCAACCAAATAATCAACATGAACTGCAATCCGCCTCGGGCGATAGCGGCTAAAAATCCAGCAGCGCTTCCAGTTGCAAAGGCACGGATTTTAAACAGTCTTAGATTGAACATGGGAGATTCGACTCGAAGTTCAATCCGAAAGAAAGAGATTAGGAAGATGATGCCGACTGCGAAGAAGAGGAGGACTCTTGGGGAAGTCCATGCCATGGAGTTATTTCCATATGGCTGAATGCCGTAGACCATGGCAATCAAGATCGAAGTAAGTCCGACTGCAAAAGTGATATTTCCCCACCAGTCGATTTTGGCGGGAGACCTCTTCCCGTTGTCGCGGAGGCTGTGATACCCCCATATGGTTCCCAGCAGACCAAATGGAACTGATACCCAGAAAACCAATCGCCAATCGCCGATAGATAGCAAGCCGCCGGCTATGAGTCCTATAAACGAACCACCTATCGCCGCGACTTGGTTGATACCCATCGCAAGTCCGCGTTGTTCAGCCGGGAAGGCATCGACAATGATCGCGCTTGAGTTTGCAAAGAGCATCGCCCCACCAACACCTTGCACCAATCTCCAGAGAACTAGCCATAGGGCACCCGTTCCGCCATGAAAAGGATCAAGGGCCAGGACCACTGATGCGAACGAGAACACGGCGAATCCAAGGTTGTAGATCCGGACTCTTCCTTTTATGTCTCCCAGTCGTCCCAGACTGATAACGAGTACAGCGGTAACAAGCATGTATCCCATGAGAAGCCATAAGAGATATCCGACATTTCCGGGGGAGAGCGGGTTTATTCCGATTCCTCTGAAGATGGCAGGGAGGGAGATAAGGATGATGGAGGAGTTGATAGTTGCCATGAAGATGCCGAGCGTCGTGTTAGAAAGGGCAATCCACTTGTAGTGATCCTTGCCTGCGGATTTCTTCAATTTCATATGCCAGCCACCGTCTCTTTAATTGCTTGACAGTAAGCAACTATATTTCGACCAAGAAAGAATGGCAAGTTTGAGTATGCGAGGAGGTTGCAGGTGCGAGTCCTGGGGTGAATATCTTTTAAACGCTACCACTTTTGCTTTCCCTTCGTTAATCGGAGGGCTAAAGATTAGAGACACCCCTCGTTGCTGAGCGTGCATGGTTATCTCACATTTCTCGGCGTTGTCAATCGGCAGTGGTGAGCGTAATTTAAATGTGCGGAGGGATGTCCGTAATACCAACCAATGCAACATCCAACAGAATCGAACAATCATGAAGCAATTCACTACCCTCAAAAAACTGTCCATAGTAGGCGTCGCCGCATTGGCTCTTTTAGTAATGGCTCCGACGTCTTCTACAGCGGCAGATCCAACAGCGACATTGCATGTTGTTGTGAATGTCATCAATGATGACGGTGGCACCGCAGTCCCTGCGGATTTCACAATGCACATTCGTTATCTGATGAATGAAATCACTGGGAGCCCATTCCCGGGTGCAAGCGGAGCTGGAACCACGTTTACATTGGCTCCCGGAAGTTACTTGATTACAGAAGATGACGTTCCTATTTCCGGAGGATATGTCACCTACTACGGTCATTACTCTGGGACGAACATTGTTAACGGTTTCGTTACGCTTGCGGCTGGAGATGATGTGACGATTACGAGGACTGAGAACGACTGGCCAGCAGCGGGTGCTCCCGTTACCCAACCAACGGTAACTCCAGTTCCTGCACCGGTTGTCACTCCGACACAGACCGGCGGCCAATTGCCTTCAACTTCGTCACCTTGGTACAACATGTTGGCAGTAAGCCTCGGACTTGTACTTCTGGGAGGCCTCGGTTACAGAACCCGCAAGGCGGTCAAGTAACACAGTGGCAAAAAGGACTCGCGCCTTCACCGCAATCTTCGGCACGATGGTATTAGTGGGGATTGTGGGAGTTGGATACGCAGGAGTCCAGATCTACCAAATGAGGACTAGCGCCGGCGATCAGGTTTTACCGGCGCTAGCGCCATTGGAGCCGTCACCGAGTTCGCGACTCTCAACTGCCATTCCTCAACGATCCGTGATTTATTCGCCGTATCCGAAGATCGGCGATGTAATAGGGACGATTTCGCTTCCGAGCCTTAAGGAAAAACTCCCCATTATTGAGGGCACCGATGATGCAGAGCTCAAAAGGGGTGTTGGGCACTATGTTCGAAGTGTTCTCCCTGGAGTAGCAGATAACTCCGTACTTGCAGGGCATCGAGATTCGGTCTTTTCTGAACTTGGAAAACTATCTCTTGGCGACCCGATCATTGTGCGTACGACAGCAGGTGAATTTACTTATATGGTGACAAAATTCAGGATCGTGATGGCCGATGACCGAACGGTGATCGTGCCAACCCCTTCGGCGGTTCTTACATTGAGTACCTGCTATCCATTCCGCTTTATCGGTAACGCCCCTAAGCGTTACATAGTCACAGCTCAACTCGTTCAGAGTGATTTGGCCATGTACTAAGGATTTTGATTCAGAATCATCTCAGGCGCAAAAAATAGGTCACCCAACCAATCCACAGGCTATTCACCGACTTTAAAGTACATTGCGCTGGATTATGAGAGTAACTTGCAAAAGCGGAGAGAATTCCGCGAGAAAAGACAATGCAAAACAACAGAATCGATGAATTATGAATCATCTAATGATGGTCAAGAAAATATCCCTGCTTAGTTTATTCGGATTGGCACTGCTTGTTATGGCGCCAAGTTCGGCTCAGGCAGCAGATGCACCTGCAACCCTTCATGTGGTTGTGAATGTCATCAATGATGATGGTGGGACTGCGGTACCTTCTGATTTCACAATGCACATCCGCTACTTGATGAATGAGGTTGCTGGTAGTCCTTTCCCTGGAGCAAGTGGAGCAGGCACTACGTTTACGCTTCCGGCAGGCAGTTACTTAATTACGGAAAATGATGTTCCGATTTCAGGTGGTTATGTTACGTACTACGGCCACTATTCTGAAGGCGGAATTGTGGATGGTTTCGTCACTCTTGCGGCGGGCCAAAGTCTTACGATAACCAGAACTGAAAACGATTGGCCCGCAGCAGGCGCTGCAGTTGCTCAACCAACAGCCAGTCCAATTCCTGGGACTAATTCTGGAACAACAGTTACTCCAACTACTCAAGCCGGCGGGAAGTTGCCAAAGACTTCCTCACCTTGGTACAACATGTTGGCGATTAGTCTTGGACTTATGCTCGTAGGAGCATTCGGTTACCGGACGCGCAAAACGGTCAGGTAGTTAGCTACCGATCCTGATTCGAAAATTACGGACCAGCGCCAGCAAACAAATTTTGCTGGCGCTGGTGCTTTTGTAACTACCGTGGAACTCGTTCGGAAGAGTTTGAAGAAAACAAAATTTAGGATTTGGCGAGGTATTTGAGAAACCAGTTGCCAGCGAGGTCGGCCACGCGCTCTAGCGCTCCCGGTTCTTCGAATAAGTGAGTTGCGCCAGGTATGACCACAAGTTGGTTCTCGCACGTCAATTGCGCTTGAGCTTGTTGGTTGAGTTCGATGACAACATCATCGAGACCGCCAACGATCAGAAGAGTAGGTGCGTGAACATCAACAAGTCTCGGCGCTGCCATGTCGGCTCGGCCGCCACGAGAAACCACGGCCATGACATGGGAATCAGGATCTGCGGCTGCCCATAATGCGGCTGCCGCCCCGGTGCTTGCGCCAAAGTATCCGATAGGCAAATCGGTAAGTTGGTTCTGTTGCCGGAGCCAAAGTGTTGCCTCCAACAAGCGCTCGGCTAGTAATTGGATATCGAAGACATTGTCACGGTTGAGTTCTTCCTGCTTCGTTAGAAGATCAAAGAGCAATGTGGCCAGCCCAACCTCATTAAGTCTTTGCGCGACGGCCACATTTCGGGGACTGTGGCGGCTACTGCCACTTCCATGGGCGAAAATCACAGCACCCTTGGGTGACTGGGGGATGCTGAGGTGGCCGGAAAGTACAAGCCGACCCGCAAGTACATCCACGTCGTTTTCTAGTGTGAGTTCGCTTTGCTCCATGTGTGGGCCTTTCTAAGAGTGTCGATGACTTCTTCATCGCTGACCGCGGAGAAATCTTCGTACCACTGGCCGACGGCGAAGAAGTTATCGGGTACATCCAGACAAATAACTTCATCAGCCTTCTTGGTTAATGCGGCTATCGCCTCCCGTGACCCGACTGGCACTGCGAGTACTACTTGATCTGCGCCAAGTTCGCGGGCAACATCGCAGGCTGCTTGCGCGGTAGATCCTGTGGCGATTCCATCATCGACGATCAGTGCCAAACGCGACTTCAGAGCTATGCGCGAGCGACCTTCTCGAAATCTGGTTGCGCGACTCGCGACTTCTTGGCTCTCACGAGCCTTGGCTCTCTCAAAATCCTCAACGGTGATGCTGGCCATTCGGATGACTTCTTCATTTCTAATGACAACTTCGCCTTCACCGATTGCACCCATGGCTAGTTCTGGCTGGAAAGGAACGCCCAATTTTCGAACGACAATGACGTCAAGAGGTGCATTCAGATCTCTCGCCACTTCAAAAGCAACGGGAACTCCGCCTCTTGGAAGACCCAGTACCACTACGTTCTTACCTTTGAGATGACTCAATCTTTGAGCAAGCAACTTGCCTGCTGTAGTGCGGTCGTGAAAAATCATGGCTCACCTCCAGGCAAGTCCTTTGATTTATCTACCTCAAATCTACATCTGTTTCACGAGCCGCACTATCGGCCGCAGTGAGCCATCCGACGCTTGCCAGTGCAACGGAAACTGCAAGAACAGCGGCGGCACCCGCCAGGTGAAGATCTTGCAGATCTGCGGGGGCTTTCAAAAGTGCGCTGAAGATTCCCAAAGTGGCGGTGGCAACGAGCAGCCCAATGATGCTTGCAGCGAGCGAGCGTGCGCCGGGAATTTTCGACCAATCTCTCCAGGCGTGATATGCGAATGCCACCAGAGCAATGATGGCAAATAGAGCGACGCTTCTGTGAAGAAGGTGAAGGATCACTAAGTGCATCGGTTGAGTTGTTGGGCAGAACGGAAAGCTGGCGCATGCTTTCTCTGCTTCAGCATTCACTACGAGTGAGCCCGATAGGTATAGAAGTGCGGCTGAGGCGATTGCGCTCCAACCAAGAGAGCCAAGCCGAGGATTTGAGGATTCGCGCTTGTCCACGAGGGCCGCAACCGCAGCAACCGTTGCTCCGCCCAAGAGTGCGAGCCCCGCCAGCAGATGTGCTGCGACAGTTGGCGCGCCGTTGCTGTCAAAGACTGTGATTGCGCCCAGAATGATTTGTACTACAACGATAGCTACTGTGAAGAGCGCTGGTTTGATGGCTGCCATACGGGTGCGAAGACGTGAAGCGAGATACCAGGTGGCAACAACCAAGATAGAAACAATTCCCGCCAGATATCGATGGGTCTGTTCCATAAATGCATGAAATCCTTGGAAAGGTCCAATGCTGCCTTTGCAGAGCGGCCAATCGGGACAGCCCATTCCTGAATCAGTCACACGCACATGGCTGCCGTAGATGATGAGAATGTAAACAACAATGGCGCTGCTGACGGCAAATATGGAAAGCCACCGACTGGAAATTGCCAGTCTGGCTCGATCGAGATGACGCTTCTTATTGAGTAGGCTCAGATTCACCTCTGCACCGTATAGGAAGCATTGCGCGAAAGAGAGACCTCAATTGAGGGCTGCCTCTCGCTCAATTACTTACTTGGCATAGACCGCAAAGAAATCGCGACTGGTTGGTTTGAAGTATCGATCCGCCGGTCGCGCAAAATCGAGGAGTTTATTGGGGACTGGCGTCTGCGCAGTGGCGCCTGGGGTGTACCACATGTAAGAGATCCACTCCGCATTGATGTCGAGTTCCATCGCCCGCACCGCACCGGCTCTTTGAAGTAGATTCGCCAGACTCTGAATGGAGAGAGCATTGCCCGCGACAAAAACAAAGTCGCCCGAAGTTGTCACCCCAATTCCTGTACGCCATACGAAGTAGGCGTTCTTGATGGTCCAGCCCCAATTGGCTAATACATTCTTATCAAGGTTGGGTGCAATCTCTCCTTTATTGATGAGTAAGGTGAGGTTCTGACGTACCGAAACGATGTCAGGTCCGGGTTGTGTGCCGGGCCACGCGATTATGTCGGAGTGTCCATCCGAGTAGACGACGAGGGATGCTGCTCCTTTCACCATCGTGCCCGCAGCATGCCCGTCCGCGTAAAAGCCGCCCCGTGAATTCTTGATCTTGAATCCGCCATTGAACGTAGCCACCAGGCCACTTCGTTGCGAAGTGGGAATCATTGCGGGTTGAGACCAGAGTTCCATGTGACCGGGGTCGGAGAAGCCAGGATGCTGCACGAACTCAAGAAGGGACCCGCTCATCCACGCAACTCCTGCTAAATAGGAAGTGTGCTTGTCGTCAGGTCGCAGGTAGGCGATTTGGATTGCCGGCTGATCATGGATTGTCACAACCGTTTTGAAATTGCCTTCACCATCCAATTTCGGCGTAACAAGTGGCTGCAGCGGCTCATGCACGGGAATCTGCGGTTGCGACGTCTGGGTGCTTTGCGGAGTTGCAGTCTGTCCACGTAGATCCTTTAATTCGGCACCGGTTGGTTTCCCACCGATCTTCGGGGGATTGAGCCAGTACTGCACATTTTCCGCCGCGGTGACGACGAATCCGAGGCCGTGATCGCGGCTCCATTCGGCCAGCCGTGCGGCCACAGTATCGGTCCCAGGAGCCGAAAGCACTGAGCCAATAGACCAAGTGAGACTGCCGAGGAATATTGCAGCGACTATAGAGATGGAGATGAGTACCGTGCGCTGCTTGGGTTTCTTCATGATTTACGATTCGACAACTTTCTAAAGACATTTGCTGGGAGCACTTTGAAGACTAGGGCCACCCACTTCAGGATCGGTGGCGCGTAGCCAATCGGCTCGCCGTCTTTGAGGAGTTTGGCTCCAATTTTCCCGGCCGCGTCTTTGTCGATGGCGAATGGCGCATCGGTCATCAACTTCGTCATGCGTGTTCGGACGAAACCTGGCCGCAGAACATGAATCGAAACACCTGTTTCTTTCAATCTTTCGCTCAATCCTCGTGCCATGAAATCAAGTCCGGCCTTTGACGAGCCGTAGATGAAGTTGTCAACCCGCGGCCGAGTTTGTGCAAAGGAGGAGATGACTTCAATTTGTCCATGTCCTTGCATCTTCATCTTTTCGGCGATGAGAAGCAGTAGATGGGCACTCGCCACGTAATTGACGTTCATGACGTCTAGGGCGTTCGAGAACACATCGAGATTTGGGTCATTTCCCAGCACGCCAGCGGCAATGATCGCAATATCGAGATCGCCATCCTGAAATAATCGTTCGACAATCTCCCGATGTGTTTGGGTCTGCTTGGCCTCGAAATCAATATTCACGAGTTGGGTTCCACTTGGAAGGAATTGCCTCAATGAATCTGTCGCCTGTTGGGGGTCCCGTGCGACAACGAAACAAGTCTCTAAATTCGCATGAGGTATCGCGCGAAGGATTGATTGCCCGATTTCACTGGTGGCTCCGATCAGCGCTATTGATTGAGGGCTGTGAAACGCGTTCAACATAATTTCAATCTCCTTGATTGATCGGATTGCCACGTTCCATTGGGATCCATATTGTTGCGGATAGAACGCCACTCTTCCAATCGTGGGTACATTAAGGGAACGAAATCGGCTTTCAATCGGGCATCCTTGATCAAATAGATGCGACCGCCCCTTGCACACAACTGGGAATCAAGAGAATTGAGAGCCTGCTCCAAATTATCAATCTGAGCAGGTATGTCCAATGCGAGGGTCCAGCCTGGCGTCGGAAAACTCAAGTGCCCCCGCGAGCCTTTACCGAATCTCTTCAGCACGCCCAGAAAAGAAGCGGCGCCCAGACCTTTCATTACTTGAAGGACATGTGCGAGAAAGTCTTCATTTCCTTCAGGCACGACAAATTGATACTGAAGAAACCCTCGACCACCATATATGCGATTCCAATTCTGCAACTTGTCCAAAGGGTGCATGAAAGAGTCGATTGTCGAGACGCCGTTGGTGAGCGGCTTGCGAAACCACATTTCATTAAAGGCTCTAACGGTGTATTTATTTATGAAGGAGATCCCGCCGACTTTTGGAAAGGGCAAGGAGAGACCTTCCTTGATTTTGGGTGGAGATTGAACTTCGGATGATTCGGTGGTGACGTAGTTTCCTTTTCCCACAACTCCACGCCCCCGAAAATCACCAGAGAGATCGATCCACGCCACTGTATGTTGAAAGTCTTTGTCCGATACCGAAAGAAGCGAGAGCATCTCATCCAGGTTCTGCACGCGCGTCTCTTCGACAAGAACTGACGGAGTCTTCATTGGGATGAGTTGAAGGTCGGCTTCTAGGATAAGTCCGGTTAGCCCGAGTCCGCCGACAGTCGCCCAAAAATGTTCGCTGGTGGGACCCTCCGGGTATACGTCGCGTATCTCTCCATCCGAATAGAGCAGTTGAATCCTTTTTACGCAGGACGAAAAAGATCCGGTGGAGTGATGTGACTTGCCGTGTATGTCAGCGGCGATGGCGCCGCCGATGCTGACAAATCCGGTGCCTGGCACCACTGGAGGAAACACGCCGCGGGCTAATGAAGCCACTTCGAGGGCTCGAATTGAAACGCCGGCTCCAGCGGTTACCGATTGAGAATCCTCATGGAAGGAAAGATCAGAAAGAAACGCGGTGTCAATAGTTGTTCCACCGACGTTGAGGGAAGAGTCTCCATAGCTTCGTCGCAGGCCATGGGCGATGACGCCGCGAGGCGCTTGTGGCTTGCTAACAAAATCCTGCAATTCGTCAATGGAACGAGGCTCAAACTCGTTTGAAACCGAGCGAAGCGTTAGCCCCCAACCGGATGATTCGATTCTTTCCATGATTTTTTCAGATTAGTACATCGAGAGGAGAAGAAGTACTGAGGTGGCGAGTCCGCTGAGAAGTAGCACTAAGTCATGCAGCAGGAGGTCTTCCGGGACTTCGCCAAATCCTTTTTCAACCAACCAGACGTACCGGAAAAGTCCAAGACATAAGGGGAGGAGGGACATCTGGCCGAAATGTCGCGACTCCGGCAGAGAGAATGCCCAGAGGCTGTAACCGGTCAAAGTCACCGCCGCAGATACGCCGAGAACGAAGCGGAGGAAAGGAAGCGGGTATTCACGGATGACGGGGCGAACATCCACATCAGCCAAACTTTCCGCCTCTGCTAGGCGTTTAGCCACAACAACCACAAGCGAACCGAATGATGTAACAACGAGGAACCAACGCGATATCGGCGTCCCGGTTGCGGCACCGCCCGCTATGGCACGAAAAACGAATCCAAGCGCGACCACCATGAGTTCGACAACAGGTTGATGCTTGAGACCGAATGAGTAGGAAAGTGTTGTTACTAGATAGAGAAGTAAAACAACTTGGAATGATAATGCGAGAGTACTAGCCGCAATGGTTCCGATGAGGGCACAGAAGGCCAGAACGTAGAGTGCTTGAATTCTCGTGACTCGTCCGGATGCTAATGGTCGCTTCGACTTCTTGGGATTCCTGCGATCGCGTTCGAGATCTTGAATGTCATTGACTATATAGCCGACGCTAGAGATGAAGCAGAAGGCGAGAAAAGCGAGGAAAGTTTTCAGGAAGGTGTCCCCATGGAAGATTTTTCCAGCAGCCACTGGAGCTGCGAAAACTAGGACATTTTTGGCCCACTGTTTCGGGCGCATGGTCATGACGAGGGGAGAGATAATTCCTGTAGCCACTGGTTTACACCCGATCAAAATCCATGATGACCTTTCTGGTCATGATCGATTCTAACCCTTGAAAATTGAAGAAGCCTCGCAAGTAATGCGAGGCTTCTTCAATAAGTGATGCAGGTCTATTTGAGATGGAACAGGGGAGAGGTCAGATGCCAGCCAATATCTGTGTGGCGGCCGATAACAACGAAGAGGATTAAGGAAGCTCCCGCAAGGGCCAGATCCTTGAAGAAGGCTACCGACTCATTCATTTTTCCCTCAGGGGAAGTTTCGGCCCAGAAGTTGTGCATCTTGAAGGCTGCGGCGAGGCAGAAGATGGCGAGAATAAGTGCGCCTAGGTCAGCGTAAATGCCAAGGGCCACCCCGATTCCACCGAGGATGATTGCCACGCCAGTAAGGGCCACGAAGAATTTCGCAGCTGGTACTTTCTTATATTTGGCATAACCGGTCATCGCTTCAAGTTTGGTGAGGTGCCCTAGACCCGAGCGTACGAACAAAATCGCAAAAAGAATACGTCCGACAAACAAAACGGCGTTCATGAAACTCCTTCAAAATGGGGTAAGTGACAGCGCTTGACTGTCCACTCTCATATTAAGAAGAAATGATTGAAAATTCAACTAATTTGGCAATCGAATGGTGAGTGTCTGCATGTATTTTCTACTTGAGTAGTTTCTGCGCATCCTTCGTAAGTGCATAGAAAGCCCATTTGCCACGTTGTGTACGCGTGAGCAATCCCGCGTCAACCAACAATTTGAGATGGTGGCTTACTGTGCTCTGCGCAAGCCCTGTCTCTGGAGTCAGATCGCAGACGCATGCCTCTGCATTCTCGCCCGCCGCAACAGCCATCATCAAAGAAAGTCGGGTGCCGTCACCGAGGGCTTTGAACTGCTCGGCCATTTTTTCGACATCCTTAGGCGAGCGAGTGAGCGAGATTGTTTGAGCCACGACAGGATCTTACATTGACATCGATCGATATGACGATAGGGTTCTTATATCGAAATCTATCTATCTGAGGATTCAGTGAGCCACATAAAGAAGTCAACGACAGCAAATCCGCTCACCCAACTCTCTAATCTAAATAGATTCCTACCTATCTGGATTCTCCTTTCCATGGCAGCCGGACTTCTCCTGGGCGAGACGTTTCCGGGTATCAACAAAGTGCTTACCGCCATTTCAATTCAGAAGACCTCTTTGCCGATTGCCTTGGGGCTCTTCATCATGATGTACCCGGTGTTGGCCAATGTCCGCTATGAGGAAATGGGACACCTGCGATCCGATAAGAAACTTCTCGTTACATCTTTGATTCTCAACTGGCTAATCGGACCTGCCTTGATGTTCTCGCTCGCGTGGATTTTTCTGGGCGACAAGCCGGGATATCGCACGGGTTTAATTGTTATCGGGCTAGCACGGTGCATCGCGATGGTGCTGATCTGGAATGACCTAGCGTGCGGGAGCCGGGAGGCGGCGGCTTTGCTGGTGGCGATCAACTCGGTATTCCAGATTCTCGCCTACGCGCTTCTAGGAACGTTCTACCTCAAGATTCTTCCGGAATGGATGGGCCTTGATTCGTATTCGGTCTCATTTTCAACGTGGGATATCACCAAGGCAGTTCTGATTTTTCTAGGAGTGCCTCTCGTCGCGGGCTATCTCACGAGAAGATGGGGGGTCAGGAGCAAAGGTGAATATTGGTATGAACAGAGGCTGATCCCGCGACTTGCCCCGTTGGCCTTATACGGACTTCTCTTCACAATAGTCCTGATGTTCGCGTTACAAGGCAAGGCAATCGTGGATTCACCGGCTGTTGTACTTCAGGTGGCAACTCCCTTATTAATCTATTTTTTGGTTATGTGGGGAGTCTCCTATGTCTTCGGCAAAGCAGTCGGTATGCCATATGAGAAGGCAACGACGTTGGCTTTTACGGCCGCAGGAAATAATTTTGAGCTCGCAATCGCGGTGAGTATCGGTGTTTGGGGAATCACATCAGGGCAGGCGATGGTTGGAGTCATCGGCCCACTGATTGAAGTCCCGGCACTGGTTTCACTTGTCTACATTTCACTCTGGCTCCGAAAGAGGTATTCCCGATGAGAAAACCGAGCGTGCTTTTCGTATGTGTCCACAATGCCGGTCGTTCGCAGATGGCCGCGGCATTTCTTTCGCATCTGTCGAAGGGCGCCGTCGAAGTTCGTTCGGCGGGCACCCAGCCGGCTCATGAGGTAAACCCGGTTGTCGTGGAGGCGATGAAAGAGAAAGGTATCGACCTCTTTGGCCAGAGCCCGAAAGTCCTTACGACGCAGGCGGTGCAAGACAGTGATGTCGTCATCACGATGGGGTGTGGGGATGCTTGTCCGTATTTCCCCGGCAAGAGGTACCTGGACTGGAAATTGGCCGACCCGGCAGGGGGCACGCTTGAGGCAGTCCGCCCCATCCGAGACGAGATCGAGGCGCGGGTTCGCACCCTGATCCAGGAGATCAACCCTCAACAATAGGTAGGGACTTGCTCCTGTCAGGGCTTGGGGCTATTTTTCGAACATATGTTCGAAAAATCTATTCCAGCCCAGGAGCCGCAAGAACCTAGAGCTCCTGCCATCAGGCGTGCCCAGGTCAGCCAAGTTGGCCCCCACGAAGTTCTAGCCGATGGGTCGACTCCGGTGGAGTTCACTTTTCGAGGCCGGCGTTTTCGCATCCATAGTGTTCTTTCACGGTGGTGCGAGGCGGGGGGATGGTGGAATCGCATCAACGATGGCATCTATCGTCCCGATGACGGGGCTCGCGCACTCTGGAGAGTCGAGGCGGCTCCCATCGGGGCCCTTACTACCTTTGAAATCGAACGCGATGAGATTACTGGCACCTGGCGCATCACGGTTCTCTAATGAGCACATTTGTCCACCTGCGCGCCTGCAGCGCTTACTCCCTTAAATACGGCACCACCCAGCCGCACGATCTGGTTGCCCGGGCCAGCGAGTATGAGATGCCGGCGCTCGCCCTTACCGATCGCGATGGATTGGCCGGTGCAATTCGCTTTGCGCAAAGTTGCGTCGATTACGGAATCGCCCCGATTGTCGGGATTGATCTTGCGATTCAGACCCCACGCTTACTCACTAGGGACACAGGGAATCCTCTCCGCCTGACTCTTCTGGCGCATGGTGATGGCGGTTGGCGCTCACTCACTCGGCTGCTGACTTCTCTGAACACGTATAAAACACTCGAGCCAAGTCGTGCCCCTGTTCTGACTCTGGAGTTCCTTCAGCAATTTAGCGAGTACAGCACGAATCTTCTGGTGATGCATGGACCTGATTCACCAGTTGGGGCTGCGATAGCGTTGCATCGCAGCGATCTGGCTCTCGCGTGCTTTGAACAGACGCGCGAACTTTTTGCTGATAATGCCATCGAATGCGTATCGCACTTGGTTGCTGGATCCGGGCCTCGATCCACTGCCCATGCAGCGCGGTCATTGATCTTTGCTCGCGATCATAAAATCGCCGCTGTCATTACCAATGCAGTCCGTATGCGCGAACGCGAGGACGGCCCTATCGCTGACATTTTGGATTCGGCGCGTCAATTGGTCCCGTTGCATGCACGCCATGTCGAAAGAAAGAATGCCGAAGCATTTCTCAAATCAAGTTCCGAGATGATCGCTCTCGCCGAGGAGATTTCGCGGGCTGCAGGAGAACGCACTCCACGCGAACTCCTTGCGACAACTCGCGAATGGGCAGAGCGCGCCATTCTTTCTCCGACTCGTGATATCGGTCTAGGCGGTATCCATCTGCCCGAACCTCATATCGTCGGGGCTGATTCCGCATTGCAGATGCAATCCATATTGCGTGCCCGATCAGAGGCTGGTCTGCATTGGCGTTACAGTGATAACGCGACAATCGAACAAGCACGCCAACGTTTAGATGACGAACTCGCAACAGTTGCAACACTGGGATACGAGTCCTATTTCCTCACGGTTGCAGATATCACGGATATGGCACGCCAACACGGCATCCGCGTCGCGGCGCGTGGCAGTGGCGCAGGATCACTCATCTGTCATCTTCTCGGGATATCCGGAGTCGATCCACTGCAGCATGGCCTCCTGATGGAACGCTTCTGTTCCCCTCTGCGTCGCGCCCTTCCTGACATTGATATCGATGTCGAATCCGCCCGTCGGTTGGAAATCTATGACTTGGTTTTCAAACGTTATGGAGACTCCAATTGGAGTACTCCCGGCAACACCTCTCGATGCGCAACCGTCGCGATGGTTGATACATACCGTGCTCGACACGCAATCAGAGATACGGGTGCAGCCCTTGGTCTGCCCTATGCCGAAATTGATCTGATAGCCAAATCTCTGCCGCACATTCGGGCTCGTAATATTTCGCAGGCATTGGCAAGCCTTCCGGAGTTGCGCGGGATCAACATCAAGAGCCCGTTGACAGCAATGACTATTGCTTTGGCCGAACGACTTGATGGTCTTCCACGGCACCTGGCGATGCATCCCTGTGCTGTTGTTTTATCCGATGGGGGGTTTCTCGATCGCGCGCCCTTGCGAATCAATGCGGGTGGTTACCCCATGGTGGAGTTCGACAAAGACGATGTCGAGGCGGTTGGTCTGCTTAAGTTGGACATTCTCGGTGTGCGCATGCAGTCCGCTATCGCCTATGCGATTTCTGAAATTACTCGGACGGGGGAGAGCGTCGACATCGATTCCATTGCGTTAGATGATCAGCCAACATTCGATCTCATCGCCTCAACCCGTACGCTCGGAATTTTCCAAGTGGAGAGTCCGGGTCAGCGCGAACTTGTCGGAAAACTCGCCCCGCAGACGTTCACCGATCTGATCATCGATATCTCCCTTTTCAGACCTGGACCGGTGAAGAGCGACATGATTTCACCTTTTCTCCGCGCTCGGCATGGTTGGAGCCCGGCCCAGATCATCCATCCTGATCTCTATGACGTCTTGCACGAAACCGAAGGCGTTGTTGTTTTTCACGAACAGGTGATTCAGATTATTTCAATTCTCACCGGTGTCTCTCTTGCGCAGGCAGATGAGAAAAGACGAGCACTGGGTGACCGAGAAGGCCAGCAGGAAGTTTGTGATTGGTTTTATCCAACGGCATTGGCTCGCGGATACGAGATTCAGACAGTGGATGCGGTGTGGGACATTTTGCGCGCCTTCGCATCCTTTGGTTTCTGCAAAGCGCACGCGGCGGCATTTGCGCTTCCGACATACCAATCAGCCTGGCTCAAGGCTCACTATCCCGCTGCTTTCATAGCCGGGGTTCTGACGCACGATCCTGGCATGTACCCCAAACGCTTGATCCTTGATGACGCACGCCAATTGGGTGTGGCGATCGCCCCGATAGATGTCAATCGGTCATCTTCCACATACCGTGTCGAACGAGTCGACCCACATACGGCACGAGTACCGGCGAGGGCCTTTGACGGCAAGAGCACTGGGCGCAGTCTTGTCTTGCCTGATGCCCGCGGATATGCGATACGAATGTCGCTGGCGGATTTATCCGGCATTAGTACTGAAGAGGTTGAATCCATCATTGCAGGGCAGCCTTATCTGGATTTATCTGACTTTCATTCCCGATCAGGGGCATCTTTCCCGACGAGCGAGAAATTAATCTTGGTCGGAGCATTTGATGAGATACATAGGGTCGATCAAGGGGAGATCAATCGCCGGGACCTGCTTCTGCATCTGAGCGATCTCCATCGATCTCCAGTGCGATCACAAGCTCGATCTTTGGGGGGATCGCAGCTCAGTCTCGGTTTCACTCCGCCTGCTCTCATTTCCAGTGGCCTTCCCGATTTGGATGCCAGCGAGAAGGTGCGCCATGAGGTTGATCATCTGGGGATGGATGTCTCGCGCCACCTTCTCGAGTTCTATGCAGATTTTCTCAATGAGATAGGAGCCGTGCGATCCACTGACCTCCTTGCTCAACGATCGGGTGCCTCAGTGCTGGTTGCTGGCGTGAAGGTCGCTCGCCAGAGCCCTCCAGTGCGCTCAGGCAAGCGTGTCATTTTTCTTACTATCGACGACGGGTATGGCTGTAATGACGCAACTTTCTTTGATGACGCCCAGCGCGCGTACGCCGATGTCCTCTTTAGTTCTTGGTTATTTCTAGTGCGCGGAGAAGTTCGTCGCACTGGTCCAAGGGGCGTCTCGTTACGTGCAACTGGGGCATGGGATCTCCGCGTCGCTTACGAAAAGCATCTACTAAGTAGAAGTACGCTCGTAATATGAGCGCAGCGACCATTCTGCATGTGGACATGGATGCTTTCTATGCCTCGGTAGCCGAACGCGATGACCCATCGCTAAAAGGAAAGGCAGTGGTTGTCGGGGCAGGAGTACGCGGTGTGGTGCTTTCTGCAAATTACCAGGCACGCACTTTTGGGATTCACGCTGCAATGCCAGTAGGGAGAGCCCAACGAATGGCACCGCACGCAATCTTTATCACGCCCGACCATGCTCGCTACAGCGAGGTTTCCGACCATGTCATGGAGATCTTTCACTCGTACACACCGCACGTTGAACCCCTCTCGCTCGATGAGGCATTTCTTGATGTCACCGGGTCAAGACGTTTGCTCGGAACCGGGCGCCAGATTGCTACAGCAATTCGTGCAAAGGTAGAAGCGCAAGAAGGCATCACTTGTTCAGTGGGAATTGCGCCATCAAAGTTCATTGCCAAACTCGCATCAGGCCGCTGCAAACCAGATGGCATGCTTGAAATCCCGGCCGATCGCATACTTAATTTTCTTCACCCATTGCCGGTCTCTGCCATATGGGGAGTGGGTCCAAAGACAACCGAAGCACTCGAACGCTTGGGATTGCGCACCGTTGAAGAGGTTGCACATACTCCCCGCGCCACTTTGATTCGCGCACTTGGAGAAGCGAGCGGTTCGTCCCTCTACGAGTTGGCATGGGGTCGTGATTATCGAGATGTTGTATCGGACGAACCCGATAAGAGCATCAGCGCCGCCGAAACTTTTGCCCGAGACATTGATGATCAAGAAATAATCCTGCGAGAGTTCCTGCGTTTAAGCGAGAAGGCGACCCATCGTCTTCGCGAGAGAAAACTTTTTGCAAAGACGATCTCGATTAAAGTTCGTTATGCGGATTTCACAACCATAAACCGTTCGAAGACTTTGCCGTTGGCTATCGACAGCACGCACGAAACATACGAAGTAGTGAAAAAACTTTTTCTGGCACTTCATCTTGATCGTGCACGATTGCGTCTAGTCGGAGTCGCTCTGGAAAACCTCGAATCGCAAGCCCCCGAACAGTTGATTCTGGGCTCGCGGGAGAGAGGCTGGAGAGAGGCTGAGGGAGCCGTAGACCGTGCCCAAACCCGTTTTGGCCCGGGAAGCGTGCGTCCTGCACGATTAATGCGGCGAGAGCGTGAGAAATAGGACAGCCCAGCACCGAAAATTCGAGTGTGCAATGCAGGGGGAGATGTTCTATTGTGGGCATATCAGGGTCCAAGTCTGGCCAAAGGAGGGTGAGATGGCTCTTTCAGAGCACGAACGTAAACTTCTTGCCCAGATGGAGGAGGCTCTATCAGCCGATGATCCCCATCTTGTCTCGACTTTGACGGGGACTCGTCTCTATCCGGGGCGAAATCGAATCCTCCTTGGGTTTGGACTGGTGGTAGTCGGTATCGCCACTATTTTCGCTGGCCTTATCTCCAAAACCACGCCCGTGGGAATTCTGGGATTCCTGATCTCCCTCGGAGGAGTAATTTTGGCGATTTCAGCACTTTCCGGGGTGAGCGCGCTACGTACCCCGTCTCAGAGGCTGCGCAAGGGCAGGCTCAATTCCCGCCTGGAAGACCGCTGGGAGCGTCGCAATTTTGACCAGTGAGCAGTAAACCCGCCCAAGCCCTTTAACCCTCTTAACTCCCCCGCCCAAGGCGCAAAAATCCGCGGAAACTGTCGCCGAGGAGTTGAGTGTTGCCCCCTAAATGGTGTACAACTAGTCACTAAGTAGTAACCCATAAGAGGCAGCTCCCATTTCTATTCATGCATACGGGCAGATTTATACATAGTTTTAATAAATTTACATACCAGGATGGAAGGAAATGACAGTGGACTCCTATTCGGAAAACGCGCAAGGAGTCAGCGCACTGGCACGGGTGCGTAAAAGATTTCTTGTAATTTCCGTCACTGCTCTTGCGCTAGCAGGATTATCTTTAGGAGTTTCTTTCACAGCTGATACTGGTGTCACTCAGATGACGGCAGCAAGTACCGGTGGAGCCCTACCTTTGGTCTGGTCAGCGTCATACGGAACACCCGGTGGATTGCCTGCGGCCGTGGATACCGCGACGGCCACGGCGGGCTGGAAGTACGGCACAGGTACACCAAGCACTCCTGGACTGCCAGTCTGGCCGACTGTCGTGGCTGGTCAGGCTGGAAGTGTCACATCTGCCGGTGACGTCGCGGTCATTGATGCGACTGACACCACGGCGAACTATCTTCTCATCACAATCTACATAACCAATATGAGAGCACTTGCTCTTACTTATAATTCGTATTCTCTGCCTATCCGCGTTTACTCAGGAACGTCCGTTGTGAACGGCGTCGTCACACCCAATATTTCTTGGGGAGGATCCCCTGCTACCGACGCGAATAGCACGAATACAGGCAGTACCTACTTAACTAATACGCAAGGATTTGAGACATTCAAGTTCGCCACGGGAGCAGGTCGGTATTACGCCATCACTTTGGATGCCGGCGGTGCCTTCTATCCATATCAGACCACGGGTGGCGGAGATACAACACCAGCGTTCTACATAACTGCCCAGAGAACCTCGTAACTTCATGAACGATACCTCGCGCACAGCATCGGTCGAGGGAGTTGCGGAAGGAATGAGAGCAGCGGCTCCGTCTAATTTCCCGGCAGGTCGGCGAATGCGACGTAATCTTGCAATAGGCGCGTTGGTGCTCGTGTCCATAACGAGTGCAAGTTTCTGGTTGGCCGCTTCAGGAGTGAACGCCTTGCCACAAGCTCCCGTTCCCAGTGGAACAGGACCTGGTGGCCACATTGCAGTCTTTACACCCTTGTCATCGACCGTCACCATTGCCCAAGGTCAAGGCGCTCAATTGGTAAATGGCATCTTGATGGGCAAGGTAGTGGTGGCCGCAGGTTTCTCCCCTCGTCTTCAATTGGATTTCGCCTGGCTAGATCCCAAAGATGCCGGTGCGGTTCTGAATAATCCCAATTCATGGATTACTTTTGGACTCTATTACCCCATCCATACCGGATCTTGTGCATCGAGTGGCGAACCTAGCGGATCTCAAACTGTCACCGACAATTCGACGACGATGTGTGCTGCCTTAAATACCCAGGCAACCGGTCACCTTACATACAACGGCCGACTCACCGTGAACAACACGATGCTGAGCGGGTCCATCATCGAAGCAAAATTGGATCCCAGTACACCAACAACGTGCGCTGCAACGGGTTCGACTTGGTGTGCACCCTCAGGCATCGGCCTGGGCTTGAATCAGAACGTTTTCTACATTACCTCTTCAGTTAATACGCCCGGGGGCGTGCCACCTGCTCAACAATCCCAACTGACTTCTCTGAGTTTCTACATTGGTGTGCACACATTTTAATGATCAATCGTGTAAGTGATGGACTTGATGTGTGTGCTGATTCGATGAACGGTGAGTATTTTAAGTGAAACTCGTTAAAAAAGGTGAGCGCCTAAAGCGCATTTTCGGACTAATCCTGTGGTCCATTATTCCGACAATTGCCTTTCTCATTGTTGTGGCTTATGTCGGACTTACATTTGAACGACACGTGTATCCACCGGCTGTTCCGGTTGAAGGAATTTCGATGAATCCGGTTTTACATTTTGGGGATCTCGTAATGCTTAAAAGAGCTGATTCCGGGAATCTCCACGTTGGTGAGATCATTGCGTTTCGCACTACTAAAGATGTGCAACAAAAGTGGAATGTCCCGGGGAATTACGTCCATCGAATTGTGGCGGTGCAAAAAGGTTCTTATGGACTGCAATTTCAGACTAAGGGAGACAATGTTCCCGGTAAGGATCCATTTTGGACGATCCAGCAGAATGTAATTGGAGTCTATGCCGGCAAGATTAGTCACGGCGGATATCCGATCCTGTTCTTCCGCAGTCAGCAAGGGCGACTACTCATTGCCGCGGCCTTATTCATCTTTTTTATTTACTGGATCTTGGGAGTGTTTGAGCGGCGTCGCGCTGCCGACGCGGTCAATGTCCGCAATTTGGCAAGCGTGGTAGACGAAGCGCGCAGGATTACCGAAAAATTGGATACGAATCTTCCGGCCAGTCCGGCAATGCCGATTACCCAGGCCAAGCTCCGCCCTAGGGATTGGATTATCGAGGGGGACTTCCTTACTGGATTGCTTTCCCGTGAGGCTCCAGACGAAATCCAGGCCGCACAGAAGATCGCCGTGGCGCTTGACAGGGGACTTGGTGGGAGCAACTGGCCACGGTATGAGGTTGCCACCCGCGCACAGGTCCCTATCGCAACTATGAACGCCATTCTCCAAGGCGAAGTCACGCCTGATTTTGCGACCTTGGCCAAATTGGGCAAGGTACTCGGACTTTCGCTGTGGATCTAGTTTCCTAAAGCGCCTCGTCTCGAATATCCGGTCCGGGAACATCACAAGAAGTCCCATTTTGCCTGCCCAAAAAAGGGATCGAAAAGTAGAGATAATGGGGAAAGGTGGTTGAAAAGGGAGAGAAATGGAGTAAAGTGGGGCAAAGATCGCGGACCTGGGGAAGGGGACCATCATGTTTCTTGGTACCCACGAACCGCGCTTGGATGAGAAGGGCCGTCTGATCCTGCCGGCCAAATTCCGCGATGAACTTGCTAGCGGCCTTGTGATCACCAAGGGCCAGGAGCGCTGTCTCTATGTTTTTCCCTCGGCCGAATTCGCCTCCATTACCGAGACCTTGCGACAAGCCCCCGTTACCGCCAAATCCGCCCGCGATTACATGCGCGTGATGTTTGCAGGCGCCCACGATGAAATTCCCGACCGACAGGGTCGAATCACCATTCCCCAAGGACTTCGTACCTATGCCTCGCTGGAAAAGGAGTGCGTAGTAATAGGTGCAAATACCCGTGTGGAAATCTGGGACGCCAAGTCCTGGCGCGAATACCTGGCAGATCGCGAAGAAGGTTTCGCCGACGTTTCAGAGGAGGTATTCCCAGGACTCTTCTAGATCAATCGAGTGGGTCTCTCTTGTGGCCACCGCCGACCTTATGAATCGGCACCCCTTCCCCGGTGCCGACACAAATAGTTCCGTCGGCCGGCGGTGACCAGAGGAGAGAAGTTCGAATAGCGCATACATGTAATTACTAAAGCTTGATAAAGAATAGGGGGAGAAGATGGCTCAGCACGTTTCAGTGTTGCTCGAGCGTTGCATCGATCTACTCTCCCCAGCAATTGAGAGAAGCGCGAATCCAGTGGTGGTTGATGCAACATTGGGGTTGGGCGGACATACCGAAGCACTTCTCAAGAGATTTCCAAAGTTGACAGTGATCGGAATCGATCGAGATACGGATGCGATCGCGCATGCTACAAAGCGCCTTGCAATTTTCGGCGATCGCTTTAAGAGCATCCATGCCGTGTACGACCAGATTCAAGAGTGCATTGAAACGTTTGGTTACAAGAAAGTGGATGGAATTCTTTTCGACCTCGGTGTTTCTTCTATGCAGCTCGATGAAGTAGAGCGCGGGTTTTCGTACTCCAACGATGCACCTCTGGATATGCGGATGGACCGAAGCCAGGGGAGAACCGCCGCCGACATCATCAACTTTGCCGAGCGCGGCGAGCTCATCATGATCCTTCGCAAATTCGGGGAGGAGAGATTCGCACCTCGCATCGTGGATGCAATCATCCGCCAGCGCGGAGTCTCATTTATGAATTCGACGGCAGAACTAGCCGCGCTGGTAAAAGAGAGCATTCCGGCCGCAACTCGTCGCACTGGTGGAAACCCTGCAAAGAGAACCTTTCAGGCCCTGCGAATCGCCGTCAATGATGAACTTGGTGCGTTGACACGGGCGATCCCTGCATCGCTTGATGCCCTTGTGATCGGCGGCCGTTTGGTGGTCATGTCATTTCAGTCGTTGGAAGACAAAATCGTGAAAGAGTTTTTTGTCGCGGCGAGTGAGTCCAAGACTCCACGCGAACTTCCAGTGGAGATTCCAGAACTTGCCGCGAAATTCATGTTGGTAGTTCGCGGAAGCGAAACTCCAACCCAGGAAGAACTTGCCGACAACCCAAGATCTGCATCGGTCCGTCTTCGCGCAATCGAGAGAGTGGCTGCGTAATGGCGATTCCAGTCCACGCCCCCGCGATAACACGCTCTCGACAACTTGTCGCCGAGAAATCTTCTCAAGCGGTCCTGCGGCTTGTTCCCGACATTAAGGCGGGCGAGAAGGCGGATCGAAAGACTTTCGTAATTTTCCTTTCAAGTATTGGAGCAATTGGACTTCTTCTCCTTTTAGCGATTAACACCATGCTGGCTCAGGATGCATTTGAGTTACATAGGCTCCAGGCACAGGCGACAACATTGAGCGACCAGCGAGAGGCAGTAATGCGTCAGATTGACTTTGCCTCTTCTCCCGAAGAACTTGCTGCTCGAGCAACCGCGCAAGGGATGGTTCCATCTCAGAGTCCGCGATTTCTTACCTTGAATTCGTCCTCCGCGAATCCAGCGGCCCCTAAGGGGTAGGCATGGCAGATTTCTCGCTATCGCGCTCTCGAATTGGCACCTTGCTCTTCTCAGTCCTTTTTATTCTTGGATTGCTCGCCTTCCGGCTTGTAGACATCCAGGCAGTGGAGGCTCACACTTACGCACTTCGCGCTGCTAACGAGATGTCGACGATTTCGACAATGCCCGCGCCGCGCGGATCCATCACTGACGTCAATGGCACCGAATTTGCTCGCAGTGTCTCGGCGATAAATGTCGTTGTAGATCAAACGCTTATCTCTGATCCGACCAAATTTGCCGAAATTGCGGCACCCATTCTTTCTGTTTCGATTGGCGATGTCGAAAAAGCAGTGACAGGCAAGCGGAGATGGAGTCTGGTTGCCCGTAATGTCACGCCTGCCACATGGATAGCGCTAAAGAATGCGATGGCCTCGTATAACCAGAATTTGGATCGCAAAGAGGTTTCGAAGAGATTATTCGGTTTTTATCCAGAGCGCGGATACACACGGGAGTATCCATCGGGTTCGCTTATCGCTTCTCTGGTCGGGTTCGTGAATCAGGCGGGCGTGGGCGCAACTGGTTTGGAATCGAGCATGAATTCGATTCTTAGTGGAGTGGAAGGCAAGTACAGCTATGCAAACGGTTATGGAGCAGAGATTCCAGGCTCTCAGCAGGAGCTAGTTGTCGCCAAGACGGGTGCCACTGTTCGATTGACGATAGATCGCGACGTCCAGTGGATCGCATCGCAGGCCATTTCGGATGCCGTTAAGGCATCGCACGCTATAAGTGGCACCGTGATCGTCATGGACCCCAAGACAGGCCAGATTTTGGCGCACGCTACTGCACCTACCTTTGATCCAAATAACACAAAGAAGGTTTCGTTGGCGCTCATGCGGAACCCATCGGTTCAAGATGTATACGAACCAGGTTCCACTGGCAAGATCGTGACAATGGCGGCCGCCCTAGAAGAGAAGAAAATCACGCCGTCAACTCTCTTTTCTGTTCCAGATAAAATTAAAGTCTCCAACCGGGTCTTCCATGACCATGAACATCACAGCGTCGAGCAACTAACCCCGACAGGTATTCTCGCTATCTCGAGCAATGTGGGCGCAATCAAAGTCGGAGAGAAGTTGAGCGATTCCACGCTTTACAGTTATTTGCGTAAATTCGGTGTCGGAACGAATACGGGCTCTGGTCTTCCAGGGGAGTCGCAAGGAGTTCTTCCGAATGTCGCCAATTGGAGTGGGACAACTGCCCCCACGGTTGCATTCGGTCAGGGCTACTCGGTGACCGCTATGCAGGCCACCAGCATCTTTGCAACTATCGCAAATGATGGCATTCGAGTCTCACCGACAGTCATTGCGGGAACCAGTGATTCAGACGGCCACTTCACGCCATCGGCGAGCCGCCCGCAAGTGAGGGTTGTTAGTTCGGCGACCGCGAGTCAATTGCGCTTGATGATGGAGAGCGTTGTCTCAGCCAACGGAACAGCTCCCGAAGCGGCGATCCCCGGCTATCGCGTTGCTGGAAAAACAGGCACAGCTCAACGAGTGGATGAGACCTGCCATTGCTACCGTGGTTACACCGCGTCGTTCATTGGTTTCGCACCAGCCGACAAGCCGCGCTACGTGATCAGCGTGACGATTCAAGGCCCTCAGGGAATTCACTGGGGAGGCACATTGGGCGGACCCGTCTTCAAGAAGGTGATGTCTTTCGTGCTTCAGTCACGCCACGTATCGCCGACCAATACTCAAGTTATCCCTTATCCTCTCAATGGAGCCCAAGTTGCGAAGATGCAGACTTCGGCGGTATCTGGAACAAAGGGAAAGAACTAATGGAAAGACCGCTCAGGCGATACGAGAAACCCCTGCGTGCAATCGCAGATCTTCTCGGTGTAGAAATTGGTGGTAGCGAGGTGATGATTTCAGGTTTGACGCAGTCAAGCCAGGAAATTGAACCTGGCGACATCTTTCTAGCTTTCCCGGGCGCAAAAACTCACGGCGCAAAGTACCTGAATTCCGCCCGAGAACGAGGAGCCTCCGCAATCCTGACTGACGCCACCGGTGCTGGAATTATTGATGAGATCGGAAATGACCTGCCTGTCATCGTTGTGAAAAATCCTCGTCGCGCTGCGGGAACGCTCAGCGCTTGGTTTTATGACGAGCCAATGCGAGATATGTACGGTGTCGGCATCACCGGAACTAACGGGAAGACAACGACGACGACACTCTTGTACCAAATTTGGAAAGCGGCTGGCAGAGAAAGCGGGCTCATAGGCACGGTTGGAATGATGATCGGCACCGACGTACTTAAGAGCAGCAGGACAACTCCTGAGAGCGCCGATCTTCAAGCCCTAATCGCCATCATGAAGGAGCGCCATGTCCGCAACTTCGCGATGGAGGTATCAAGTCACGCAATTTCGTTGGATCGTATCCGTGGGTCGCATTTTGCCGCTGTGGCCTTTACGAATTTGACTCAAGACCATTTAGATTTTCACCCTTCCATGGAGGAGTATTTCCTTGCGAAGGCTTCGTTGTTCTCGTTTGAATACGCCGACCTCGGCTTCATCAATATTGACGATCCCTATGGTGCTCGATTGGCCGAGAGCGCGCAGATTCCTCTTCGAACTCTTTCACGGTCAGACTCGAATGCGGATTGGTATTACGTAAGCGCCAGCGCAAACGTGCGTGGAAATGATGTCTGCATTCGCGGTTTGGGAGGGATACTGATCGAAGGAAGACTCCCGCTGCACGGGGGTTACAACTTGGACAATGCTCTTATGGCGGTGTCGCTAGCATTCGAAAGCGGTGTTGATCCCATTGAGATTGCGGCAATCTTGCCGACTCTCACCGGTGCGCGCGGGAGGCTAGAGTCCGTGGACATCGGACAGGACTTCGCCGCATTCGTTGATTACGCCCATTCACCCGATGCTGTTGCGCGAGTACTCGAGACTTGTCGTTCCATGACACAAGGGAAAGTGATTGCGGTATTGGGGTGCGGGGGTGATAGAGACGCCTCAAAACGGCCGTTAATGGGAGAAGCGCTCGCGCAAGGCAGCGACATCGCAATATTCACGAGCGACAACCCTCGATCAGAGGATCCGATGACGATTCTTAAGCACATGACTGAAGGTGTGGAGATGTCGACCGCCGACCGAGTTATTTCGGACAGGAGGGCCGCTATTGAATATGCCGTCTCGCTCGCATCCGGTGGAGACGTAGTTGTTGTGCTTGGTAAAGGCCACGAAACGGGGCAAGAGAGAGATGGCGTAGTCACGCCATTCGATGATTGTCTAGTACTTGCCGAATCTATAGAGGGTCGCGAATGATCGCTCTGACTACTCGACAAATCTCTGACATCGTAAAGGGAGAATTGCACTGTGCTGGAGGCATCCTTGTTACCAAGGAACCCGTTTTCGATTCGCGTGAAGTCCAGAGCGGCTCAATATTTTTGGCGCTTAAGGGAGACTTCCAAGATGGGCACGATTTTGCAAAATCTGCGGTAGATCAAGGAGCGGCCGTTGTCCTAGCAAGTCGAGTGGTCGAAGCTCCTTGCATTGTGGTTCCCGACGTCCTCGTCGCCCTTGGGGCTCTTGCACATTACGTTCGTCAACATCTGCCGAATCTCAAGGTCATCGGAATTACCGGCTCGCAGGGCAAGACAACAACAAAAGACTTACTAGCGTGGATTCTTCGACTTCAAGCCGAGACTGTTGCGACGCATGCATCCTTTAACAACGAATTAGGCGCGCCACTGACGCTTCTTCGCTGCACTGAGACGACGCAATATTGCATCTTGGAGATGGGCGCTCGCCACGTAGGCGATATCAAGGCGCTATGTGAAATTGCCGAACCTGACATTGGGGTTGTTCTTGAAGTTGGGCGCGCCCACGTCGGTGAATTTGGATCTGTGCAGGCGGTGGCGGAGACAAAAGCAGAACTTGTGAACAATTTGCGAGAGGGTGGGACTGCGATCTTGGGCCGATATGACGAGTTCACCCCCAAGATGGCGGAGGGCATAAAGGTTCCGGTTTTGACTTTCGGTCAGACCCACGAAGCCCAGATTCGAGCCACCGATATCGATATACGCGAAGGTCGCGCGCATTTTGACCTGGTTACGCCGCAAGGGAGGGAAGCGGTGGCTCTACGACTCGTTGGGGCACATCAAATACCCAACGCATTGGCTGCGGCGGCCGTATGCACGGCCCTCCATATTCCGATCGACGTAATCGCAGGAGGTCTGTCGACTGCGGAATTGCAGAGCAAATGGCGGATGGAACTTCACGAAGTGGCAGATCTGCTGATTATCAATGACGCTTACAACGCGAACCCCGAATCTACGGCGGCCGCTCTCAGAACTCTCTCTTTCTTCGCGCAGGAACGTGGTGGGCAATCATGGGCGTTCTTGGGTCGTATGCGTGAATTGGGCGAGACTCAAGCCGATGAACACGCACACGTTGGCCGTCTTGCGCAGTCCTTGGGGATAGACAATCTTGTCTGCATTGGAGCACCCGAATATGCCCGTGATCTGTCCAAAGATGGAGATACTGCCCTTCATTTTTACGATACAAAGGCGGACGCGCTGGAAATTTCCGATTATTTCTCTCCCGGTGATGTCGTGCTGGTAAAGGCTTCGCGCGCCGAAAGACTGGAAGAATTGGTCACGACGTTGATTGAGAAGTGGGAGCAGAGAATGAGCGGGAGCCAATGAGAGAAATTCTGATCGCTGGCGCCATTGCGCTCTTCCTCAGCCTGTTTGGCACTCCAGTGTTGATTCGCCTCCTTGCCCGCCGCGGTTACGGTCAGATCATTCGCGACGATGGTCCAAGTAGCCACCATACAAAGCGCGGAACGCCCACGATGGGCGGAATCATTATTATTTTTGCCTCACTCCTTGGCTATTTCTTGAGTCACATGCTTACTCAAGTCACGGTGAGCATCTCGGCCCTCCTCGTAATTGGCTTGGTTGTATCCCTGGGAGCCTTGGGATTTGTCGATGATTGGCTAAAGGTCTCGCGACAAAAATCACTCGGGTTGACTGGGAAACAGAAGATTCTGGGACAGACGGTCTTTGCCGCAATATTCGGAGGGCTTGGCATTCACTTCGCAGATCACCACAGCCTCACGCCGATCTCGCTCTTTCTTTCCACCGTCCGAGATACGTCCTTGAAGCTTGGCCCGATCATTGTCGTTATTTGGATCATCTTCATGGTGACCGCGACCAGCAACGGGGTCAACCTCACCGACGGATTGGATGGGCTGGCCACGGGCGCATCAGTGATGACGTTTCTGGCTTTTGTCCTCATTGGGGTCTGGGAGTTCGGTGAAGGTTGCTACGTCACCTCCGGTACCAATTGCTATCTGGTTCGCGACCCTCTTGACCTCGCAGTACTTGCGGCGGCATTTGCCGGATCATGCGCAGGATTCCTATGGTGGAACGCTTCACCCGCGAAAATATTCATGGGTGACACCGGTTCGTTGGCACTAGGCGGTGCACTTGCTGGTCTTGCCGCCACATTGCGAATCGAGTTGCTCCTTGTTCCACTGGGCGGGCTCTTCGTGATCATCACGATGTCGGTCATTATTCAACGCGTGTATTTCAAGGTAACTGGCGGGAAAAGAATCTTCAAGATGGCGCCTCTGCAGCACCATTTCGAGCTCATGGGTTGGGGAGAAGTGACAATCGTCCTTAGATTCTGGATCATCGCCGGACTCGGCGTGGCCATGGGACTTGGACTTTTCTATGCGCAGTGGGTCGTGAGGTAGCGATGAAGATGGCCGATTTGGCACAGGCAAAGGTGCTAATTATCGGAGGTGGCGTAACTGGGACTTCGGTCGCCGAGGTTCTTGAAGGACTTGGCAGCGAAATCTCCATTGTTGACGAAGATGCCAGCCTGCTTGCCGATGCGCGATTTGTGTCGGCGGAGGCTGCCCTGTCGAGATCGTGGGATCTGGCGATCATCTCGCCCGGATGGCGCCCTACCCATCCCATCGTTAAGCAGTTTAGGGATCAAGGTGTCAGACTCCTCAGCGAAATCGATCTTGCTTGGTACTTGAAAAAGGAAATTCGCCCCGCTCAAACTTGGCTGGCGGTTACGGGCACTAATGGCAAGACGACGACTGTCGAAATGGCAACAGCGATGTTAAGGGCGGGTCGACGAAGTGCCAGCGCATGCGGCAACGTGGGAGACACCGTAATTGGTGCCGTCGTGGGGGAAACGGACTTTGAATTCCTGGTTCTGGAATTGTCTTCATTCCAATTGCATTGGAGCGAGCTGCCTGAGTTTCATGCATCCGCCATATTGAACATTGCGGACGACCACACGGACTGGCATGGAACTTATCAAAACTACGTAAACGCGAAATTGCGAATTTTGGATAGATCTCACTTGGGCATTCTCAATGCGGGCGATACTGCCGTAGTCGAAAGTACGTCGAAGTGGCAAGGTAAGAAGATCTTCTACTCACTTAATTCTCCGAAATCGGGCGAACTCGGAGTGGTCGAGGATCTCTTGGTCGATCGCGCATTTGTTAAGGACCCAGACGAGGCGGAAATGATCGCCGAGCTAGTCGATGTCCAGCCGAGTTCCTCACACAATGTCTCCAACACTCTCGCGGCAGCCGGACTGGCAAGGAGTGTAGGTATTGCCAATTCCGATATCCGCATGGCAATTCAAGGATTTCGCCCTGGTCGTCATCGGATAGAGCTTGTTGGGGAGAAGGATGGAATTCGTTGGATCAACGATTCGAAAGCGACTAATCCGCATGCTGCGGCTGCATCTCTCAGATCTGCCTCGTCGGTCATTTGGATCGCCGGCGGGCTAGCTAAAGGGGCGTCGATGCACGACCTCGTCGCCCAGACAGGGGATCGGATTAAGGCTGCCATCTTGATTGGGAAGGATCGTGAGCTGATTGCACACGAACTCCAAGAGCAGGCAGGACATGTTCGGATCATCCGAGTCGATCATGCTGAGGGCGAGGATACTTCTCTAATGGAGAAGGTCGTCGTGGAGGCGTCGAAATTGGCTCAGAGCGGGGATACGGTGCTCATGGCCCCCGCGTGCGCTTCAATGGATCAATTCATCTCCTACGCGGATCGGGGCGACCAGTTCTGCCAGGCAGTCAAGAAACTCGTGATCTCGTGAGTAGATCGAAGAATTTCCTTGCCCAGCCAATCAGTTCCTACTATTTGCTGCTGGTAAGTGCGGCATCTTTGACGGCACTTGGATTGGTAATGGTCCTTTCCGCTTCCTCCATCCACGCCCTTGAAACGAGTGGATCTTCCTTCGCGATCGTTTTGCGTCAACTCGTTTTCCTGACGATTGCCTTACCTCTCGGGTTTCTGGCCTCGAAACTTTCGATTCGCCAGTGGAAGTGGATCGCGAGATTTTCTCTAATTGGCTCCGTCTTCCTATTGATGTTGTTGCAGATCCCGGGTTTGGGAAATACTGTAAACGGCAACACCAACTGGATCGCTGTCGGCCCTATAGTTTTTCAACCGAGCGAGTTCGTCAAGTTCTTTATGATCCTTTGGGCTGGTTCGATGCTGGCCAAGCACGAGGAAGCCAAATCAACGCGTTCTAATGTCGTTGCAATTCTCGTACCCACCTTCTTTGTCATCATGGCATTGATCATGATTGGCAACGACTTAGGCAATGCCGCGATTTTCGCTGCCATCCTGGTGTGCTTACTTTTCATATCTGGGATTCGACTTCGGTTGATCGGTTTCACCGCAGTGCTGGGGATGTCTCTAGTCGGGGCATTGATTATTACGGTGCCAAACCGGATGCGCCGACTTCTCGCGGTCATGCATCCATTTTCGCCTGAGTACTACAAACTCTCCGGTTGGCAACCAGCGCATAGCATTATGGGTTTAGCCAGCGGAGGACTATTCGGTGTCGGACTTGGAGCCAGTCGTCAGAAATGGGGGAACTTGGCTGAAGCGCACACTGACTTCATATTCTCGGTCATCGGAGAAGAATTAGGACTCGTCGGCACCCTCGTCGTGCTTTTTCTTTTTGCGGCACTTATATTCGCGATATTCAAGATTGCGATCCGAGCCTCAGATCCATTGATTCGATACACCTGTGCCGGTATCGGTTGCTGGATTATGGTTCAAGTGATTCTCAACATCGGTTCGGCAACGAGCGTTCTCCCTGTTGTTGGAGTGACCTTGCCGCTTCTTTCGTACGGAGGATCCTCGCTTATTGCGATGTACATGGCACTCGGATTTGTAGTCGGGGCTGCCTTGCGAGATCCAGCTATTAATCCCTCAGCAAAGGTTGCAAGGAAGTGAGTCAGTCATCCACGCACACGATTGTCTTTGCCGGCGGAGGCACTGCTGGCCACGTGGAACCGGCGCTTGCGACTGCGCGGGCATGGATGGACAAGCATCCAGAAGATCGTTGCATATTTCTCGGGACTCCAACCGGCCTCGAGAGCGTCCTCGTTCCAGCCGCTGGATTTGAGCTTTTCAATATCAACAAAGTCGTGATGCCACGTAGGTTAAATCTCGACCTCGCACTTCTTCCCATTCGGCTCTTGCGCGCAGTCAATTCCGCGAGGGTGATTATCAAGGGTTCAGATTTGTTGGTGGGTTTCGGAGGCTATCTTTCAGCGTCTGCTTATCTGGCGGCGTATTTCGTCAGAGTTCCATTTGTCGTACACGAAGCAAATGCCAAGGTTGGTTGGGCAAATCGACTAGGGGCAACGATGACAAGATACTTAGCGGTGGCTCGACCAATCCCGACCGGAAAGTTTTCTCGGGCGACAGTCACTGGCCTGCCATTGCGTGCGGACGTGCGGACTGCGTATTTCCGCGCGACCAGCGATTGGCATCGCGCTCGGGTAGAGGCAAAGCAAGCCATGGGGTGGGACTTGGCCAAGCCAACTTTGCTTGTTCTTGGAGGATCGCAAGGCTCGACCTTCATAAATTCCCATATCGCGCGCGCACTACCTTCGCTCAATGACAAGGGAATTCAAATTCTTCATTCCGTAGGTTCATCCAACCAAGTTCCCCAGGATTTCGGATTCTACAAAGCAGTCCCATACATTACCGATATGGCGACGGCGTACTTGGCAGCAGACGTGGTGTTGGCTCGAAGTGGGGCGGTCACCTGCGCCGAAGTTGCCGCTCTAGGGCGTCTTGCCGTGTTTGTCCCACTTCCCATTGGAAACGGGGAGCAGGCCCGCAATGCCGAAGATCTGGTTTCGAAAGGTAGGGCCATTTTAGTTTCGCAGGATGATTTTTCTTCGCACTGGCTGATAAACCATATCGATGAGGCGTTGGCGAGAAGTCGCGAACTTGCCGATTCTGGGTTGAATCAGGATTTGGACGCCGAACAACGGATCGTAATGTTGATGGAAGACGCCATCTCAGGTCGTAAGCAATGACGCGGACGCTCAAGGACTTGATCGGGAAACACGTCCATTTTATTGGCGTCGGTGGCGCTGGAATGAGCGGACTTGCGAGAATTATGACCTCTGAAGGCATCGCAGTATCTGGATCAGATATTAAGGAATCCTCAGTATTGAGTGCGTTGCAGGCCATTGGAGTGCAGACCAAAGTTGGACATCTAGCTGACCATGTACGCGGGGCCGATTATGTGGTGTATTCCAGCGCCATCGATAAGGCAAATCCGGAATTGGTCGCCGCCCAAGACTTAGGAATTCCCCAATTAACGCGGGCGCAAGCGCTATCGATTTTGATGTCGGAATCCAAGAGTGTCGCCGTTGCCGGAACACATGGAAAGACGACGACGACTTCGATGCTTGCGGTGGCTATTCAAAGTTGCGGCGAAGATCCCTCTTTCGCCATTGGTGGAATCCTTAAGGCATCCGGTTCTAATGCTCACAAGGGTACGGGGGAATTCTTCATCGCGGAGGCCGATGAATCGGATGGATCCTTTGTGGAGTATCACCCGTTCGGCGCAATCGTCACCAATATCGAGCACGATCATGTTGATTTCTTTGCGACGCCGGAATCGGTCTTTCTCGCCTTCGAAGATTTCGTAAGTACCATTTCCCCGGATGGCTTCTTGGTTTATTGCGCAGACGATCAGGGTGCGAAGGCTCTCGGCGGGCGAGTCACTCGTTGCAGGACAATCTCATATGGCGTGGATTCAGATGCAGAATTGCGAATCGACCAGATCGAACTGACCCCCGCGGGATCTCGAGCGCGCGCCCTCTGGAAGGGCCGGGCGATTGGGCACCTGGAACTGCAAACCCCAGGCCACCACAACTTGCTCAATGCAGCCGCCGCGTTGGCCGCTGGTTTGTCTTTGGGTCTTCCTGCCACCCAATTGATCGCTGGATTAGCGACTTTCCGTGGGACGGGTCGACGCTTCGAGCTCAAGGGGCAGGTCCACGGCATACGAGTGGTAGATGATTACGGACATCATCCGACCGAAATTGACGTGACTTTGACTGCGGCAAAAAGGTACGCAACTGACGGTCGGGTTCTGGTTGTATTTCAACCGCATCGCTACACGCGGACTCGCGCGTTTACAAAGGAATTTGCGACCGTATTGGACCGGGCTCATCACACGTGGGTCCTTGAAGTCTACGGTTCAAGCGAAAAACAAATACCGGGAATTAGCGGTCAATCCATCACTCAACTGATGGAGCATGGAGAGTACGAACCAAACTTCATGTCGGTAGTTGCCTCAGTCGTCGAAGAGGCTAGACCAGGAGACGTCATCTTGACTCTCGGTGCTGGAGACGTCAGTTCGCTTGCCCCAATTATCGTTGACGCTCTTTCAGTGAAGTACAGCAAATAGCGCCATTCATGAGGAAAATGCACCGCCGATCAAGTATGGCAATGGCCATTGCTTTCATCGTCTTGGTCTCGGCAGCATACGTTCTTGGCTGGTCATCCTTATTCACTGTCAAACATGTTGTTGTAGTGGGATCGCCGAATCCTTCTGAGGCGTTCGTCATTGAGCACAGCATCCCTCTCGGAGGGAAGATGGCTCGACTCGAATCGCAAGGAATTGCAAAATCACTCAAGGGATATACCTGGCTCGATCATTCAAGTATTAGCAGGAATTGGTTGAAGGGGATTGTTACCGTACGTGTTTGGACAAGGACACCAATAGCCCAGTATCAAGGTCATCTCATTGATGACTCCGGAGTCGTGTTCGATCTTCCAAGTGTAGATACGTCGCACTTGCCGACGATTACCGGACCTGACGCCGCTTCGGCGAAGTTCGCGGTGAATATCCTGACGAGACTTCCAGAGAATATGCATTCGCATGTAGAAGGCATTCTTGTTCGGGGAAGCGATTCGGCGGTGCTAACTATCGCGGATACAACTCTCAAGAGGGTGTTGACTGTTACGTGGGGAGATGAAAGTAATATGGCCCTAAAAGTGCAGGTTTATCAGGCACTTGTGGCACTTCCAGAAAATTCGAAAATTCATGTGATTGATCTTTCTGCACCGCATGCTCCGATTGTGAAATAAGTTTTTGCGTAATCGTGTCGGTGTTTGCACCAATGTGCAGGGCGCTCTACTTTCGTCTTATTAGAAAGCGGAACTGTAATTCTCAAGTTGAGGTTCATGGTTCATAAGGAGGATACATCGTGGCTTCACCGCAGAATTATTTAGCTGTCATCAAAGTTGTTGGAATTGGTGGCGGTGGAGTTAACGCTATCAATCGGATGATTGACGTTGGACTCAAAGGTGTCGAATTCATCGCAATCAATACCGACGCGCAACATTTGTTGATGAGTGACGCCGATGTGAAATTGGATATTGGTCGAAAATCCACTCGTGGTCTTGGTGCGGGCGCATCTCCCGAACGTGGTCGTGAAGCAGTACTTGATCACGTTGATGATATTGAAGAAGCGCTTCGCGGAGCCGACATGGTGTTTGTGACTGCAGGCGAGGGCGGTGGGACTGGTACCGGTGGAGCGCCGATAGTTGCCAAGATTGCACGCGAACTTGGAGCACTGACTATCGGAGTTGTTACCCGCCCATTCTCATTTGAAGGCAAAGTAAGGTCGGCACAAGCTGATGCGGGAATTGATGAGCTTCGCACTGAGGTCGACACTCTTATCGTGATTCCTAATGATCGCTTGTTGGCGATCTCTGACCGTTCGATTACCGCAGTTGAAGCATTCAAGAGCGCCGACCAAGTGTTGCTCTCGGGCGTTCAAGGAATCACCGAAATCATTACGCAACCAGGATTGATTAACTTGGACTTTGCTGACGTTAAGTCCATCATGACTGACGCTGGTTCGGCACTGATGGGAATTGGATCGGCGCGCGGAGAGAACCGTGCGGTACGTGCCGCCGAATTGGCCATATCAAGCCCTTTGCTGGAGGCGTCCATTGATGGGGCTATGGGAGTTCTCCTTTCGGTGGCCGGGGGATCAGATCTGGGATTATTCGAAATAAACGAAGCCTGCGAATTGGTTCAGTCAGCAGCTCACCCCAATGCGAAGATAATTTTTGGAACCACCATCGATGATGCTTTGGGTGATGAAGTTCGCATCACCGTGATCGCGGCGGGTTTCGATGGCGGCGCCCCCAAGAAGGTTTCAATGCCAGTCATTGATGCAACGGCGCTTAGCGGCAAGGCCGACCCAATCGGCGAGAACGATCCACTGGCGGTTGCATTGGATCTAGAAGATGCAGTGCCGACGCGTCACCGAGTTACATTCGAGCAACTGATTGCCGAGGATGAGATCGACGTTCCCGATTTCATGAAGTAGTGCCTCTTGGTTGACACCCTTTTTACCAATCGCCTTGGCGGAGTCAGTCAAGCTCCGTATAGCGGCAACAATCTTGCCCTGCATGTAGGAGATGATCCTGGTGCAGTGGGGAAGAACCGTAGCCAACTTGAGGGGTTGATCGGACCAACGCAGTACATGAATCAGACTCACGGAAATACGGTGGCCGTTGTCGATGGAAAATCCACACACGAGCCGAACGCGGATGCGCTGGTCACCGCGGAGAGTGGAATCGTATTGGCGGTTCTTGTTGCCGATTGCATTCCGCTATTGCTCTGGGATGAAGTCGAACATGTTGTGGCCGCGGTGCACGTGGGCAGAAAAGGACTCCTGAACGGAGTGGCAGCAAAGACGATTTCTGTCATGAATTCGATGGGCGCCGAAAAAATCCAAGCATTGATGGGACCGTCGATCTGCGGTAAATGTTATGAAGTAAGCCGTGAGATTCATGACGAAGTGACTTCTATGTATCCAGAGGCACGCTCGACAACGTCAGCTGGCACATGGGCTCTTGATCTTTCAGAAGCACTTGCCGACGAGTTAGGCAAATATGGGATCAAGATTTCACGTTCGCTTACGTGCACAGTCGAAAATTCTCACTTCTTCTCCTATCGCCGAGACGGTGTGACTGGTCGACAAGCGGGATTGATCTGGCAATGACTTCGCGAGAAGAGGAGCTTCGCGCGAATGTGAATTCAGTGCGTGAGCGGATAGCGAGAGCCGCAGAGCGTGCCGGTCGAATTTCCGAGGAGATCACGCTCGTAGCTGTAACTAAGACTTATCCGGTTAGCGACGTCGAGATTCTTCATAATCTGGGAATAGAGGATTTCGCTGAGAACCGAGATAACGAAGGTAAAGAGAAGTCGGCGGTGGTATCAGCAAGATGGCATTATCAAGGGCAAATTCAAAGCAACAAGATATCCTCAATTGCGCGATGGGCCAGCGTTGTTCACTCCTTGGACAATGCGCGTCATGCACGGCTTCTCGCCAACGCGGTCGCTGATTCAAAAATTCTCTCGGTATTCATTCAGGTTTCTCTTGATCCGCAACCCGGGCGCGGTGGGATCGTGGCCCAAGATCTATCCCCGCTAGCAGAATTGGTCCTCAGTGACCCTAGATTGCGATTAGAGGGCTTGATGGCCGTTGCCCCACTTGGGGAGGACCCCCAGAGTGCATTTGAGCGACTAGCCCAAATTCATAGTGTTTTCCGCCAAGAATTCCCATCAGCGGCATCGCTTTCAGCGGGCATGAGCGGTGATTTTGAGGTCGCAATTGAGCATGGTGCGACACATGTGCGCATAGGCAGTTCAATCCTCGGTTCCCGCCCGCACCTTGGGTAGCCTTCTCCTATGGCTAATGCACTTCGAAAGATGGCAAATTACCTGGGATTGATGGATGACCCAGATCTTGGCGCGGAGGAAACTCCCGAACATGTTTTCGCCCAACCGAAGACGCATGAGCAGAGAAACAAGACTCAGATCCGTCCTGCTACGTTGGCAATTGCGCCAGCAACCCCGCCCACGGCCGCGGTACAACTGGACCTTCCAGTGCTGGATCGAATCGTGACATTGCATCCTCGTTTCTACAATGAAGCACGAACTATCGGTGAGCAATATCGCGAGGGCAACCCGGTAATAATCAACCTTTCAGATATGGACGAATCCGAACGCAAGCGACTCGTGGACTTTGCAAGCGGCCTCGTATTCGGTCTGCATGGGACTATCGAACGCGTGACATCGAAAGTTTTCCTGCTGTCACCTGCCAACGTTCGCGTCAGCAGTGAAGATAAAACAGCTGCGGCTGAAGCAAGCTTCTTCAACCAGAGCTGAAGATGCCCAACATTGGCTACTTCTTAGTATTGATCCTGCGTATTTTTCTGCTGGCACTCCTTGGAAGACTGATTCTCGATTACGTTCGGCTATTCTCGCGCTCGTGGCGCCCGCGCGGCATCATGCTCTTCCTCGCGGAGACCATATATGCCATCACCGATAGACCTACGGCCTTTGTGCGAAAGTTCATTCCACCGCTCAGACTGGGCGCAGTGAGTCTAGATCTCTCTTTTCTTGTTCTTTTCTTCGCCGTCCAGCTATTGATTCCAGTGGTGAGTCGAATTTAACTGGCTTTTTCCAGACGAGCCGTCAAGCCAAGTTCATTCTCTCCCAGCGCCATAGCAGGGTCGAGTGTCATGTCCAGGGCAAGGACTTCATTTTGAATATGGTCCTTGGCCGCGAGTATCGCTGCCCGAACATCATCGTTGACATTGTAGGAAACAAGAATGCGATCACTTATGTCGAATCCTTGGTTCTTTCGACTCTCTTGCAAGAAGCGAATCACTTCGCGAACGTATCCGGATGCAATGAGATCGGCCGTCAAGGTCAAGTCCAATGCAACGCTCTCGCCGTCGTGGCTGGCAACCGTCCATCCACTCTTTGGAACTTCCGTGATCACAAGGTCGTCCGAATCAATCCTCCATTCGCCTTTAGGCGTTGCGAGGTTCTTCCAGCCTTGTGAACGGATTTCACGGACTAATGTCTCGGCCGGCAGGCTCGCAATTGCCGCAGCAATGTCTTGCACGGCGGCCCCGTATTTACTGCCTAAAGTTCTGAAGTTTGCTTTGACGCTGACATCAACAAGGTCACCGTGAGCCGCAGCGATGTCTTCCAGTTCGTTGACATTGAGTTCCTCCGCGATTTGAGCCTTCATGTCGGGGGGTAGGGCACTCCAACCAGAAGCAGCAATCAGCGCCCGTCCCAACGGCTGTCTGATCTTCACAGCGGATTCAGCGCGAGCGGCCCGCCCGAGTTCCACTATGCGCCTTGTTTGGGCAACTTGCGCTGATAGAACTGAATCTATCTGGCCGCTTATGGCCACAGGGAAATTGGCAAGGTGGACAGATTCAGGAAGGGAAGAGTCGACTGGACGAAGGAGTTCTTGCCAGACATGCTCGGTGATAAATGGGACCATGGGTGCTAACAGAAGAGTCAACGTGTGCATGCATTCGTGCAAAGTCGCCAGCGCGCTTGGGTCACCTTCCCAGAATCTCCGACGTGAACGCCGCACGTACCAGTTCGAAAGATCATCGATGAAAGTAGCCAGAGCCTTACCTGCACGCTGCGAGTCAAAGTTGGCCAGTGCATTATCTACTTCAAGTACAAGCTCCTGTAATTCAGAGAAGATCCAGCGATCCATGAGCGGTCGATCCGCAATTTCTGGCGATTGGTTCAATTCGAAATGCGAGGCCCGGGCATACAAGGCGAGGAATGAGACGGTATTCCAGTACGTCAACAAAGTCTTGCGAACAACATCGCTGATCGCATCATGTCCTACGCGCCGAGGAGCCCACGGAGACCCTGCTGCGAGCATGTACCAGCGAACCGCATCAGCGCCGTGTTGATCCATCAAGGGCATTGGCGCGAGCACATTCCCCAGGTGCTTGCTCATTTTACGACCATCTTTGTCCAAGATATGTCCTAGACAGAGAACGGTCTCATAGGAACTTTTGTCAAAGACCAAGGTTCCGACTGCCATCAACGTGTAGAACCAACCACGTGTCTGGTCGATCGCCTCACAGATGAAATCTGCGGGATAGGCAGCTTCAAATTTCTCTTTCGACCCCTCTTTATATGGATATCCCCACTGCGCAAATGGCATTGCACCTGAGTCGTACCAGCCGTCAATGACTTCGCTTACGCGCACCATTGGACTAGAGCACTCCGAACAAGGCCACGTGACTTCGTCTACGAAGGGGCGATGCGGGTCAAGGGCACTCAACTCTGAACCCGAAAGTTCGCCTAGTTCTTTCAGTGAGCCTACGCACACCATATGGGCGTTATCGCACTTCCAGATAGGCAGCGGAGTTCCCCAGTACCGATTCCGGGACAAGGCCCAGTCAATGTTGTTGTTCAACCAGTCACCGTAGCGTCCCGTTTTGATTGTTTCGGGGTACCAATTGGTCTTGTTGTTCTCGCGAATCATCTCGTCTTTGATTGAAGTGGTACGGATATACCAAGATGGTTGCGCGTAATAGATCAATGCAGTGTGGCATCTCCAACAGTGCGGATACTGGTGTTCATACGGTTCGTGCTTGTACAAAAGCCCATGCCTCTTCAACTCCTTTACGAGGGGTTTGTCGGCTTCTTTGAAGAACAAACCTCCGACGACGTCAACATCGGGAAGGAAGGTTCCATCGGAGGCAATCGGGTTAACCACTGGAAGCCCATAACTTCGACACACAAGGAAGTCGTCGGCACCGAAAGCGGGGGATTGGTGCACCAATCCGGTTCCGTCATCAGTTGTCACATAATCTGCCAGAACTACGAAATGGGCATCTGGAATATCGACGTAGTTGAATGGTCGTTTGTAAGTTGTGCGCTCGAGATCCTTCCCAGATATACGCAGGAGTACATTCACATTTCCCTTAAGGAAACTCAGGAGATTTTCGGCGATCACCAGGACCTCCGTCACTCCGTCGACCTCTTCTTCGACGACGACGTAGGTGACATTGGGATTGACGGCCACCGCGGTATTGGCCACGAGGGTCCACGGGGTTGTCGTCCAGACCAGCAAAGATGCATTCAGTTTGGCGAGTGGTCCCGAAGTGACGGGCATTCGAACATAAACTGAAGGATCGGTGACCGTTTCATAACCTTGCGCCAACTCGTGGTCGGATAGACCGGTGCCACAACGAGGACAGTAAGGAGCTACTCGGTGATCTTGAACTAGCAGTCCCTTTTTCCAGATTTCCTTCAGACTCCACCAGACGCTCTCGACATATTCAGGCGACATGGTCCAATAAGCCTCATCGAAGTCAACCCAGAACCCCATCCGGTTGGTCATCTTGGTGAATTCGCCCACGTGCCTTTGAACCGAGTCTCGACACTTGCGGTTGAACTCGGCGATTCCGTACTTTTCAATATCGCCTTTGCCAGTGAAGCCAAGTTCCTTCTCGATTGCGATTTCCACGGGGAGGCCGTGACAATCCCACCCTGCTTTTCTAAAAACGTACTTGCCTTTCATCGTTTGATAACGAGGAAACACATCCTTGAACACGCGTGCTTCAATGTGATGGGTGCCGGGCGCGCCATTGGCGGTAGGTGGACCTTCATAGAACGTCCAGGGCTCATTATTTGCGCGAGACTGAAGACTCTTATGGAAGATTGAGTTCTTTTCCCAAAAATCGAGGATGGAGTGCTCCATTGCGGGCAGATCAACATGCGCCCCTATTGCCCGGTATTCACTCATCTAGCCTCTCCGTTCTCCACCACCGTTTTTCGGTGATCTCAATTGGAGGGACGCACTCGATGTACGAGTCCGCGGTACCACCCGCCTTGCCCGCTCGCGAAGGAGCGTGCCTCTCATATCGCGCATCGGTTCTACCTCGCAGTTGTATACGTCACTGCGTCTCTTCCGACAGGCTCGGAGGTGATTGCCCCGTCATTGCCCTTTCACGAAGGTTTTAGTGTAATCCATTGCGCGTAGAGTGGCGTTTTCCTCCAAATCAGCATAGGTTACGCGCCGTGGCATTGAAGAAAAAGAGCGTCAAACCAGCGGCCAAGAAGGCCCCGGCCAAGAAGACGGCTGTGAAAAAAGTGACTGCCAAGAAGGCCGTTGCCAAGAAGGCACCCGCCAAGAAAGCCGCCCCTGTCAAGGCTGGGCAAACAAAGCCCGCGAAAAAAGTTCCGGGAAGGCCTTTCCCAGCTAAAACGACGCCCGCTCCAGTGATTGCGCCGGCTGCATCGACACCGGCGCCAGTGGTTGAAGAGCGACGTTTGGTCATGCCCCCTCCACCACGTCCCACCAAGAATGGCAAGAAGAGCGCTCCACTCAAGCCCATTAAAGCTGCTCCGACGCCTGTTGTTGTTTCCGACACTGAGACTCCGTGGACACCCGCCGAACTGAAAGCTGTTCGAGCAGCCCTTGCCAAAGAACTTGTTCGCCTCACTACTGAATTAGCAGCGGTTGAACTTGAGATGGACGCACTCATCCGCGAATCTGGTGAAGGTGCTGGAGATGATCAAGCCGACGCCGGCACAAAAACTTTCGAACGTGAGCACGAGATGTCACTGGTGATCAACGCCCGCGACATGGTCCTCCAGACCGAGCGCGCCATCGAACGCATTGACGATAAGACATACGGCCGCTGCGAAGAGTGTGGTAACTCAATCGGAAAAGCGCGCCTTCAAGTATTCCCGCGCGCCACATTGTGCATGGTCTGCAAACAGAAGGAAGAACGGCGCTGACGTTGCGCCGAAAGTATCCAATTTGGGGCAGCGTCCTTCTGGTCGCCGCACTGGTATGGGCAACGGACTTTGTCAGCAAGAACTGGGCCCTGAACTACCTAGATGGCAAGGAACCGCGAAAGATCATTGGAAATATTCTCAAGTTGACCTATACAAGGAACTCGGGGGCGGCCTTTAGTTTCGCAACAGGCGGAACATTGCTTCTCGCAACCTTTGCGATTCTTGTCATATTGGCCATTGGCTATTGGGCACCGCGAATCACATCTCGAAAATGGGGAATTGTTCTTGGACTCGTCTTAGGCGGGACACTTGGCAACTTAAGCGATCGGATACTACGTGCGAATGCCGGTACAGGCGCCATGAAAGGTCAAGTAATAGATTGGATTGAATTGCCACATTGGCCCGTCTTTAATGTGGCAGATGCATCCATCGTGATCGCCGCAGTGATCGCCAGTTATCTCTCGCTACGCAATATTTCGCCAATGACAAAGAACCACTCAGGTGGTGATTCCAATGGCACGTGATCTGCGATCGCTTGCGATCCCCGAGGGTGTAGACGGGGAGAGGGTGGATAGTGCGCTGACACGCGTGCTTGGTCTATCCAGAACTGTTATGGCTCGCCTCCTTGAGTCGGGGGAGGTCACATCCCAAGGCAAATCGATGCTGAAATCAGAGCGAGTGCACGCGGGTCAAGTGATCGAGATTCTCATGCCTGATACAACCGTAGGCGAGCCAATTCCCCTGACACCGATTGAGGGCTTGTCCGTTATCTACGATGACGATTCGATCGTGGTGATCAATAAACCAGTAGGTTGCGCCGCTCACCCAAGTCCTGGTTGGACTGGTCCGACAGTAGTCGGCGCCCTTACGGCAGCCGGGTACAGCGTGGCCACAAGCGGTGCCGCAGAACGCGCCGGCATTGTTCACCGCCTTGATGTCGGCACCAGCGGGCTCATGGTTGTTGCCAAAACAGACCAGGCGTACTCCTTTTTGAAGAGTGCTTTCAAAAACCGGGAAGTAGAGAAGATTTACCATGCTCTGGTGCAGGGGCACATGGATCCGTCGACTGGAACCATCGATGCACCCATCGACCGACACCCCAAGGAGGATTACCGTTTTGCAGTCGTCGCTCAAGGTAAGCCAAGCGTCACGCATTACGAAGTGATTGAGTTCTATCGGGCGGTCTCTCTAGTTAAGGTGGAACTCGAGACTGGAAGGACCCATCAGATCAGGGTTCATTTCTCCGCTCTCCGCCACCCGCTTGTGGGAGATCTCACCTATGGAGCCGATCCGTCATTGGCGGCGCGCCTGGAAATGTCAAGGCCTTGGCTCCATGCACTGGAACTGCGCTTTCGCCACCCGCTCACCAACGCGTTACTGGATTTTCATGCCCCGTACCCATCGGATTTAGTTCGAGCCCTCGCGTTGCTTGACTCGTCCGTACTTCCTTAAGGACTAGTCTCACCAATCGTGACCTCCTTTGTTCATCTCCACGTACACACCGAGTATTCAATGCTCGACGGTGCTGCCCGTGTTGGCGAGTTAGTCACCGAGGTCGCCAAGCAGGGGATGCCTGCCATTGCGATGACAGATCATGGCAATGTCTTCGGAGCCTTTGATTTCTACAAACAGGCGAAAAAGAATGGGGTCAAGCCCATTATTGGGATTGAGGCGTACGTTGCCCCCGAATCGCGCTTCGACAAACGACGCGTGAAGTGGGCCGAAGGCGGCGAAGACGATGTGTCGGGCGGTGGCGCCTACACACATATGACCTTGCTTGCCGAGAACAACGAAGGTCTTGGCAATCTCTACCGCCTTTCGTCGCTGGCCTCTTTGGAAGGCTATTACTACAAGCCGCGCATGGACCGCGAACTTTTGTCCAAGTACAGCAAGGGCATAATTGCTACGACTGGATGTGCGGGTGGAGAAATCCAAACTCGTCTGCGAATGGGCGCCTATAAAGAGGCGGCGAGAGCAGCTGGCGAACTTCGCGATATTTTTGGTCCGGAGAATTTTTATCTCGAAGTAATGGATCACAACATATCAATCGAGTCTCGTGTGATGAGTGATCTCCTGAAATTGGGGAAGGAACTCAACCTTCCGTTGCTGGCAACCAATGATCTGCATTACACACGTCAAGTGGACGCGGCAGCACATGAGGTCTTGCTCTGCGTCCAATCGGGATCGACGCTTGCCGATCCGAAGAGATTCAAATTCGAGAACGATCAGTTCTATTTAAAGACTGCCGAGCAAATGCGCGATCTCTTCAAGGACATTCCCGAGAGTTGCGACAACACCTTGCTGGTTGCCGAACGATGCAATGTCACCCTTAGAGAGGGAGAGAACCTTCTTCCGAAGTTCACGGTTCCTGAGGGAGAAACCGAAGACACCTGGCTTCGCAAGGAATCAATACGTGGACTTGCCGAGAAGATGGGCGGACAAATCCCACCAGCGCACATGGAGCGCCTCCAGTACGAACTCGATGTAATGATCAAAATGGGCTTTCCTGGCTACTTTCTGGTTGTCGCCGACCTCGTAGGTCACGCTAAGAAAGAAGGAATTCGAGTTGGGCCAGGTCGCGGTTCTGCTGCTGGTTCGCTGGTTTCCTATGCCCTCGGTATTACCGCATTGGATCCTATTGAGCATGGACTTCTGTTTGAGCGCTTCCTCAACCCCGAACGTATCTCGATGCCCGACATTGACCTTGACTTCGATGAGCGTCGTCGCGGCGAGATGATCCGTTATGCGACGCAGAAGTACGGCGAGGACCGCGTCGCGCAGATCATCACCTACGGAACCATCAAATCAAAGCAGGCGATTAAAGATTCCAGCCGCGTACTTGGGTACCCGTATGCGATCGGCGAAAAACTCACCAAGGCACTACCTCCGGCCATCATGGGCAAGGACATTTCTCTGGCAGGTGTATTCGACCCGAAGAATGATCGTTATGTGGAAGCAGGGGAGTTTCGTGCTTTGTACGAATCCGATCCTGATTCGAAACGTGTCGTCGACACCGCCCTGGGACTTGAGGGCCTTAAACGGCAGTGGGGTGTTCATGCAGCAGGTGTAATCCTCTCGCGCGAACCGCTACTTGACGTGATTCCGATTCATCGCCGAGAGGCCGACGGCGCCATCATCACGCAATTCGATATGGGTGCATGCGAAGCCACTGGATTGCTGAAGATGGATTTCCTCGGGCTTCGAAATCTCTCGGTCCTCGATGATTGCCTGCTCAACATCAAGGCGAACAAGGGAGAGGACGTTGTCCTTGAAACTCTGACACTTGATGATCCCAAGACATTCGAATTGCTAGGTCGCGGTGACACCCTCGGCGTCTTCCAACTAGATGGCGGACCAATGCGTGCTTTGTTGCGCTCGATGGCGCCGGATTCTTTTGCCGATATTTCGGCTGTCATAGCCTTGTATCGGCCAGGACCAATGGGCGAGAACGCGCATAACAACTACGCCGACCGAAAGAATGGTCGGAAAACTGTCGAACCTATCCACCCAGAACTCTCCGTGCCCTTGCAGGAGATTCTGGGCGATACCTACGGCCTGATCGTCTACCAAGAGCAAGTGATGGCGATTGCCCAGAAAGTCGCCGGATTCTCTCTTGGCCGTGCGGATTTGCTCCGCAAAGCAATGGGTAAGAAGGACCGGAAGATTCTGGACAAAGAGTACGTCTTCTTCCAAGAGGGCATGAAAACAAACGGCTTTAGCGATGCTGCGATTGAAAAACTCTGGCAGACCTTGATCCCGTTCTCCGACTACGCCTTCAACCGGGCACATAGCGCTGGCTACGGAATGGTTTCTTATTGGACCGCGTATCTCAAGGCGAATTATCCAACTGAGTACATGGCGGCGCTCCTGACAAGTGTGCGAGACGATAAGGACAAGTCGGCCCTCTACCTAAGCGAATGTCGCCGCATGGGAATTCAGGTTCTTCCCCCGGACGTCAATGAGTCGAACTCGGAGTACACGCCACGCGGCGTAGATATACGTTTTGGTCTTGCTGCTATTCGCAATGTCGGCGAGGGCGTTGTCGCATCTATCAAGCGAGCGCGCGAGCAGAAGGGCCGCTTCGCATCTTTCGGCGACTTCCTTGCGAAGGTCGACGTGCAAGTCTGCAACAAGAAGACAATCGAGTCACTCATCAAAGCGGGAGCCTTTGATTCCTTCGGTGTAACTCGCAAAGGCCTGATGAATGTCCATCTTGAGGCGATTGATTCGATCATCGAAACCAAACGGGCTGAAGCAATCGGCCAATTCGATCTATTCGGAGGCGAGGCGGTCGAAACGGTATCGGGAATTGAACTCGATATACCGAGCGGGGAATGGGAGAAGACTCAGCTGCTTAGTTATGAGCGAGAGATGCTCGGACTCTACGTTTCTGATCACCCGCTATTAGGCATCGAACATATTCTTCGGACCGCCACGGATGTTTCCATCAGCCAACTGCTTGACGATGTATCTTCGCAAGACCGCATGGTCACCATCGGCGGACTTGTGACCGGGATTCAGCGGAAGGTGACACGGCAAGGTGCATCGTGGGCAATTGTTACGATCGAGGATCTTGAGGGATCGATCGAGGCATTGTTCTTTTCGAATACCTACACGCAATATGCACTCACGCTGACGGAAGACCGAGTAGTAGTAGTTCGAGGACGCGTCGATCGCCGCGAAGATCAAATCCGTTTCACCGCCCTTGAGTTGTCATTCCCTGAGATCTCTCAAGGCGCCATCGGGCCATTTGTCATCAAGATGCCGGTGGTTCAGTGCACGCCACCCATAGTTGACCGCCTGAAAGAGATTCTTCGAACTCACCCAGGCACCCGCGAGGTTCACCTTCAACTCGACGATCATGGCAAGAGCACGGTTTTGAAATTGGAGCCCAGGGTCACCGCGTCGCCGAGTCTGAGCGCAGACCTTAAAGAGATTCTCGGAGCCGACTGCCTCCTGTAGGTACCAGAGCGAAAACCCTGGCTCGGGGTGCAACCCCCTGCCTCTAGACTTGCCTCCTAGCCCATTGGACAGACACGAGAAATGAGCGCCGGCGATGATACGTACCGTTGATTTCCGCGGCCGCTCGCTCTCCAAAGCTGAATACAAGAACGAGTTACCGCGTGCCACTATGGATGTGGCCGAGGCGATGACCCTTATTGCTCCAATCCTCAGGCGAGTAGAGACGGGAAATGAGGGCGATCTTCTCGCATTGGCCCAAGAATTTGACGGTGTAAAGCCGGCCTCGGTCCGGGTTCCACGCGAGCTGATCGAGAAGGCGCTTGAAGATCTCGACCCCGCGATTCGTGCCGCACTGGAACTCTCAATTTCCAGGATCGTTCAGGTGCATGAGAGCCAGAGGCGGGATGAGAGCGTGACCGAAGTGGTCGAGGGAGGCACTGTCACGGAGCGGTGGATTCCCGTCGACCGGGTCGGGCTCTACGTCCCCGGAGGGCGCGCTGTTTACCCCAGCAGCGTGATGATGAATGTCATCCCCGCCCAGATCGCCGAAGTTGGAAGCATCGCAGTCGCATCCCCTCCTCAAAAGGACTTCGGCGGCTGGCCGCACCCGACGATTCTGGCGACGTGTGCACTTCTTGGAATCTTCGAGGTCTATGCAGTTGGTGGCGCGCAGGCGATTGCGTTATTCGCATACGGGATGGAGGGTCTGTGCGAACGTGTCGACATGATCACCGGACCTGGAAACATTTATGTTGCCGCCGCTAAACGGGCCCTTCGCGGAATTGTCGGAATCGATTCCGAGGCAGGTCCCACCGAGATTGCGATCCTTGCCGATGAAAGTGCCGATGCGGCAGATGTTGCGGCAGACATGATGAGCCAGGCAGAGCACGACACGATTGCCGCGGCAATATTGGTGACGCCCTCGCTCGAACTTGCACATGCGGTTGAGAAGGAGATTGGCGCTCGCGTTCCAAAGACTAAGCACTCCAAGAGAATCGCCGAGGCCCTATCTGGTATTCAATCGGCCATCGTGCTTGTCGATTCCACAGATCAAGGCTTGGACGTTGTAAACGCTTATGCGGCAGAGCACTTAGAAATTCAGACCGTTCATGCAAATGAAGATGCATTGCGCATTCGCAACGCAGGCGCAGTTTTTATCGGTCGATTCTCTCCTGTGTCTTTGGGTGACTACTCCGCCGGTTCAAATCATGTGCTTCCAACTGGAGGTTGCGCTTGCCATTCCAGCGGGCTCTCGGTCCAGACTTTCTTGCGCGGACTCCATTTCATTGAGTACGACGAGGCCGCTTTCCGCGACATCGCCCCCACGGTCATCACCCTTGCCAATTCCGAGGATCTACCAGCACACGGTGAGGCGATGTCAGTGCGCCTGGATGACAAATGAGCCAGCAAGAGTGGCCAAACTGGCTGCCCCTTCGCGCTGATTTGAGAGGTCTCTCGCCTTACGGAGCGCCGCAATTGCCGTCTCTCGCCCAGCTCAACACGAATGAGAATCCTTATCCGCCTTCGAAGGAATTGATGGAGGCTATCGCTCGCAGAGTTGGTGAAGTGGCTGGCTCACTCAATCGCTATCCCGACCGCGATGCTACAGAGCTTCGTAAGGCTCTTGCCGCTTTTCTCAATTCCCAGTCACAGACGACCTTGTCTGAAAGCAATATTTGGGCGGCCAACGGAAGCAACGAGATCATCCAATCGATATTTCTCGCTTTTGGGGGAGAGAAAGCATTGGGTTTCACGCCTTCGTATTCGATGCATCCCCTTATCGCCAAAGTGACCGGAACTCCGTGGATCAATGGAGTTCGAAACCCGGATTTCTCACTCGACGTTGAAGACGCAAGCAGGCAAATTCGAGAAAGCAAATCCACATTAGTTTTCATCACGACTCCCAATAATCCAACGGGCACTTCTGTCCCGTTACGAGATATTGAAACTCTGGCAAAGGTGACCGCGGAATCGTCAGGACTCTTAGTTGTCGATGAGGCCTATGCCGAGTTCTCCAGTGAGCCTTCGGCCGTAACATTGCTGGAGAAATATCCAAACCTTCTTGTCATCCGAACGATGAGCAAAGCCTTCGCATTCGCGGGGGCGCGAGTTGGGTACCTGGCTGCAGATCCTCACGTGATCGACGCCCTCCAATTGGTGAGGTTGCCGTATCACCTGGGAGCAGTCACGCAGGCGATTGCCTTGGTTGCCCTTGAACACAGCGACCAACTTCTGGCAAAGGTGGCGACATTGGTCGCTGATCGTGAGCGAATGGTCTCGGATCTTAAGACGCTGGGCGCTGACGTGATTCCAAGTAGCGCGAATTTTCTTCTATTTTCCGTGCCTTCTTCTAAAGAGATTTGGCACTCGCTGCTGGATCAAGGCGTCCTGGTGCGGGATGTGGGATTATCAGGCTACTTGAGAGTCACCATCGGCAACGCGGCCGAAAATCAGAGGTTTATCGATTCACTTGCCACGTCATTGGGCAAATCACTGGGAGGAAAAATATGAGAACTGCTCATGTCGAAAGAGAAACCAAAGAATCCCATGTATTGGTTGAGCTCAACCTTGATGGCCACGGCACGATCGACATCGCCACCGGTGTTCCCTTTTTTGATCACATGTTGGGGCAACTAGGCAAACACTCGGGATTCAACCTGCGCGTGAAGACTCAAGGCGACGTCCATGTTGATTCGCACCACACCGTCGAGGACACGTCCCTCGCTGTAGGGCAGGCCTTACGAGAAGCCTTAGGGGATAAGGCTGGGATCCGTCGTTTTGGCGATGCCATGGTTCCTCTCGATGAGGTTCTCGTCCAAGCAGCGGTGGATCTTTCGGGTCGCCCTTATCTGGTACACCGCCAGCCCGAAATTGTGGAACTTATCGGGACTTTTGACACCACCTTAGGTAGGCACATCTGGGAGTCCATCGTCGCCGAAGCCCACATCGCGCTGCACGTTCGAGTTCTGGAAGGTCGCAACGCCCACCACGTTCTTGAGGCGCAATTCAAAGCCGTTGCCCGGGCACTTCGAGATGCGGTCATGATTGACTCGCGCGTATCTGGCATCCCATCGACTAAGGGCTCTCTTTGATCGCGATTCTTGATTATGGTTCCGGCAACCTCCGCTCAGCTCAACGTGCGTTCGAAACCACAGGTGTCGATGTAGTTGTTACGTCAGATCGCAAGTTGGCACTTGAAGCAGCGGGTTTAGTTGTACCGGGAGTTGGGGCGTTCCAATCGTGCATGGGCGGACTCGTTGCAATCGGCGGAGATGACATCATTCGTGAGAGACATTCGAAGCAACGTCCAACACTTGGTATTTGCATCGGCATGCAAATTTTCTTCAGCGAGGGTCTAGAGCCATCATTGAAGAACCCGGCGAGCACGCCGGGTGTGGGAATCTGGCCCGGGTCCATCTCTAAATTGAATGCACCAGTTTTACCTCACATGGGATGGAACACCGTAATAGCACCTGCGTACTCTGTTCTCTTCGATGGTGTCGAAGGCGAATCGTTTTATTTCGTCCACTCGTATGCCGCGAAGACCGCGGTGGGGCAGAAGGTCAGTTGGAGCGAATACGGCGAACCGTTTGTTTCGGCGGTCGAGGATGGCGCTACCAGCGCCACACAATTTCATCCTGAGAAATCTGGCTCTGCGGGACTCCGCCTTATTAAGAATTGGACATCATCACTATGACCCCGCCTTATCTTGAGTTACTCCCCGCTGTCGACGTCAAGGATGGCCAGGCAGTTCGACTCGTTCAAGGCGAACTCGCCCGAGAGACTGTGTATGGCGACCCGCTTGAAGTTGCCCTTGAATTTCAAAAGGCTGGGGCGGAGTGGCTCCATCTGGTTGACCTCGATGCCGCATTTGGACGCGGAAACAATGCGGAATTGCTGGCAAAGGTGGTGGCAAGCCTGGATATCAAAGTCGAGTTATCCGGCGGGATTCGCGATGACGAATCTTTAAAGAGGGCACTTGCTACGGGTTGTCGGCGAATTAATTTGGGCACGGCAGCCATGGAGAATCCTGAATGGACATCCCAGGTTGTAGCCGAATATGGCGATCGCATTGCGGTTGGGCTCGACGTGCGCGGACGCACATTGGCTGCAAGAGGTTGGACGAAAGAAGGGGGAGATCTCTACGAAGCCCTCGAACGATTGGATCGCGATGGTTGTGCACGCTATGTCGTGACAGATGTCGAACGCGATGGGACTTTGACTGGTCCAAACCTCGAACTGCTAGAGGCGGTCTGTGCCGCAACAACCAAGCCGGTCATCGCAAGCGGTGGAATTTCTTCGCTTGAAGACATAAGGGCATTAGCCTCACTCCGCGCCGTCGGAGTTGAAGGTGCAATTGTCGGGAAGGCTCTCTATGCCGGGGCGTTCACATTCCAACAAGCATTGGCTGCGACTCGAGAATGACGCTCTCAGTTCGCATCATTCCTTGCCTTGACGTGACCGACGGAAGAGTGGTCAAGGGTGTCAATTTCACAAATCTCATCGATGCCGGCGATCCAGTTGAAATGGCTTCGTTGTACCAGCACGAAGGAGCAGATGAACTTACTTTTCTGGATATTTCAGCCAGTAGCTCAAACCGCGAGACAACCCTCGACGTTGTTCGAAAGAGTGCAGATCAAGTCTTCATTCCACTGACCGTTGGGGGTGGCATTCGTTCGGTTTCGGATGTAAATCAACTCTTGCGCGCAGGAGCAGACAAAATTTCCATCAACACCGCCGCCATCGCGCGCCCGGATTTGATCGCAGAGATTGCAGACTCATTCGGATCTCAAGTTCTTGTCTTGTCCGTAGACGCACGGCGCGCTGACACAGTTTCGGGATTTGAAGTCACCACTCATGGAGGTCGCAAGGGAACCGGCATCGATGCCCTCAAGTGGATCGAGCAGGCTTGCGATTTGGGGGTGGGGGAGATTCTCTTGAACTCGATGGATGCTGATGGAACACGAAGAGGTTATGACATCGAGATGATCCGAGCTGTCAGGCCAATTTCGCGAGTACCACTTATTGCGAGCGGAGGAGCAGGGGCATTGCAGGATTTTGCCGACGCTCTTGATGCAGGAGCAGATGCGCTTCTAGCCGCGAGCGTATTTCATTTTGGCACCTTCAGAATTCACGACGTTAAACACTATTTGAGACAGGCTGGTTATTGCATTCGCGAGGTGAGTAACCAATAGGGCAGAATGCGGGTATGTCAGACACATTCGAACTGCCTGCTCGGGTCAACGACCTCTTGAAGAGCTCCACGGACCTCATCGCTGCGATCGCGCAGGATGCTGACAGTGGCGAAGTGTTGATGCTTGCTTGGATGAACAAAGAGGCGTTGGCCGCCACTATCGCGACAGGCCGTGCGACTTATTGGAGCAGAAGCCGTAACGAGCTCTGGGTAAAGGGCGCAACTTCGGGTCACACTCAATCGGTCATCTCCGTTGACTTGGACTGCGATGGCGACGCGCTCTTGTTGAAAGTTCAGCAAGTTGGGGGCGCCTGCCACACGGGAGATCGAACCTGTTTCCACAATCACGTGGAGATGTTTCATTCATGAACATTGAAGAATTTCGTTCATTCGCCAAAGATTTCAATGTCATACCAGTGTGGCGCAAGCTTTTAGCCGATAGCGAGACACCACTAGGGGTTTACCGAAAGCTCGCCAAGAATGCTCCAGGTACATTTTTGCTGGAGTCGGCAGAGCACGGGGGAGTTTGGTCGCGCTATTCATTTGTCGGAGTACGAAGTGATGCAACTTTGACAGAGGTGGATGGCGTTGCAGTGTGGGAAGGAACTCCACCGGCAGGGGCGCCTTCTGGAATGAGTCCGCTGGATGCGCTACGGATTGCATCGCTGCATCTTCGATCGCCCAAGATTGCCGGACTTCCTCCTCTCACCGGTGGACTTGTCGGCTACATGGGTTACGACTGCGTACGTCTTCTGGAGAAATTGCCAAACCTTGGTGCCAAGGATGTACCTGTACCCGATCTGACTTTCATGTTGACAAGCGATCTCGCGGTGGTGGACCACAGTGATGGCACCATTACTCTTATTGCCAACGCAATCAATTGGGATGGCAGCGATAGAAACATCGACCAAGCATGGGCTTCTGCGCAGAGTCGACTAGATCGCATGCAGGCAGACCTTCTGGCTCCTATTCCAGGGTATCTCGCCGAAATTGAGCGACATGCCGCGCCCAATTACAAACGACACACTCCGGCCGATGTCTACCGTTCCAATGTAAATCGGATTAAGCAGGAGATCGTTGCGGGCGAAGCATTTCAAATTGTCTTGTCGCAGAAATTCTCAATGGAGTGCCAGGCAGACGCGCTAGATGTCTACAGAATGCTCAGACTTCACAATCCCAGCCCTTACATGTACATCTTGCGGTTGCGGGACGGGATTGACGTGGTTGGCTCGAGTCCCGAGGCCTTGGTCAAAGTCACCGATGGGGAAGTCCTTATTCACCCCATTGCCGGTACGCGACATCGATCTGCATCACCAGAGGAGGACTTCAGGCTTAGCGAGGAACTCCTTGCCGATCCAAAAGAGCGCGCGGAGCACTTGATGTTGGTAGACCTCGGGCGTAATGATCTGGGACGGGTATGCGAACCGGGCACTGTCGAGGTAGTCGAATTCATGCATATCGAGCGGTTCTCGCACGTGATGCATATTGTCTCAACGGTCACGGGGACTCTTTCAAAGTCTTCAACTCCAATCGATGCGCTCTTTTCAACATTTCCGGCCGGAACGCTCTCGGGGGCCCCTAAGCCTCGTGCGATGGAGATCATCGAAACACTCGAACCAACACGACGCGGAATATATGGGGGCGCGATCGGCTACATAGATTTCACCGGAAATATTGATGCTTGCATCGCAATTCGAACCGCAGTCATTCACGACAAGATTGCATATGTCCAGGCCGGCGGAGGAATTGTCGCTGATTCTGATCCTGAGGCCGAAAACCAAGAGACGATGAATAAGGCGGCCGCAGTTCTTGGCGCCATCGCCGCTGCCAACGAACTGCGCACCCTCTAATGCTTACCTTTATCCCTGTATCGATCGCACTCTTGGCGCTCACTGTCTACATAGTCCGGCGAATCATCAAACTTCCTTCGCGGTACGAACGTCGTCCTAGAGATCTCTCTCCATGGAACGCACTTGACCAGGGGATCGATCCTTCGATTCCAAAGGAGCCCGAGGCATGAGCGTTCTGGAACAGATCATTGCGGGCGTACGAGAAGATCTGGATGCACGGCGAATCTCTCGTTCCCAATTATTGGAGCAAGTCGCCCAAGCGCCTTCTCCGTTGGTGCCGAGCAATTTCCTGAAGGGTGAGAATATCTGCGTGATCGCGGAGGTGAAGCGATCCTCTCCAAGTAAAGGTGCCCTCGCGACGATTTCTGACCCGGCTGCTCTTGCGAAGATCTATGAAATGAACGGCGCCTCGGTGGTGAGCGTATTGACCGAAGGCAGACGTTTCGGAGGGTCGCTCGCGGACCTAGACGCAGTGCGGAAAAGCGTCACCATTCCGATTTTGCGCAAGGATTTTATGGTCGACGAGTATCAATTCCTTGAGGCGAGAGCACACGGCTCGGATTTAGTCCTTCTCATAGTCGCGGCGCTTTCCAAAGCGCAAATCAATGAATTTCTCGCGCTAACAGCCGAGTTGGGCATGCAAGCACTTGTCGAAGTTCACACGGAGGAAGAACTGGCGTTGGCTCTGGAAGCCTCCGCTCACATAATCGGCGTCAATTCGCGAAATCTCAAAACCTTGGATGTCGATAGCCAGGTCTTTGCCGAATTACTCCCCAAAATCCCTGCCAACATTGTGAAGGTCGCAGAATCAGGAATCTCCTCACGTGCAGATGTTGAATTTGCTCATGCGAATGGCGCCGACGCTGTCCTCATCGGGGAGGCGTTGGTGCGAGGGAGCGATCCTGGTGCGACTCTGCGAGCACTGATGGGGCAAGGGTAGAGTTGGTTCATTATGGAAAATCATGAGTAACACAGAGGCAATCGGCCACTTCGGTCCCTTTGGTGGACGTTTCGTCCCCGAGGCACTCATCGGCGCCCTTGACCAGTTGGATGCTGCTCATCAAAAGGCGATCAATGATCCCGACTTCCAGGAAGAACTCGCTCAACTTCACCTCACGTACACAGGGCGCCCCAGCATTATCACCGAAGCAAAACGATTCTCCGAATATGCGGGAGGGGCGCGCATCCTTCTCAAGAGGGAGGATCTCAATCACACTGGCAGTCACAAGATCAACAATGTCCTTGGGCAAGCGTTACTCACTAAACGGATGGGCAAGAAGCGCATCATTGCCGAAACAGGAGCGGGACAACATGGCGTGGCATCGGCTACGGCGGCGGCACTTTTTGGCTTGGAATGCGTCGTCTATATGGGCGAAGAAGACACGCGACGACAAGCCCTTAATGTGGCACGGATGAAATTGTTGGGCGCAGAGGTTGTTCCAGTATCAACCGGCTCGCGTACCTTGAAAGACGCCATAAATGAAGCCATGCGAGATTGGGTTACAAACGTTGACACAACTCACTATCTATTAGGAACAGTTGCGGGGCCACATCCTTTTCCAACAATGGTCCGTGATTTTCAAAAGATCATCGGCGAGGAAGCTCGGGCGCAAGTACTTGAATTAGTCGGACGTCTTCCAGATGCCGTGCTTGCCTGCGTTGGCGGCGGTTCGAACGCAATCGGAATTTTCCATGCCTTCATTCCCGACACTTCAGTGGATCTCATCGGCTTCGAAGCCGGGGGAGAAGGCATTGAGACTGGGCGTCATGCCGCAACTATCACCGGTGGTTCTGTAGGGGTTCTCCATGGAACGCGCTCCTACGTTCTTCAGGATGAGAACGGTCAAACGATTGAGTCACATTCCATTTCGGCGGGATTGGACTATCCCGGGGTTGGACCAGAGCATGCCTATCTCCATGACATTGGACGCGCACAATATCGAGCCATCAATGATGATCAAGCCATGAATGCATTTGCCCTCCTCACCAAGACTGAAGGCATCATCCCTGCGATTGAAAGCGCACACGCCCTGGCAGGTGCAATTGAAGTTGGAAAAGAACGAGGACCAGACGCGATCTTGCTTGTAAACCTTTCCGGTCGCGGTGACAAAGATGTTGAGACTGCCGCAAACTACTTCAAGATCGAGTTGTGATGCCCACTCCATTGGAAGAGATGTTCGTCAGAACGAGAGCAGAGAATCGATCGGCACTCATTGGCTATCTACCCGCGGGCTTCCCCTCGAAGCAAGGATGCAAAAATGCCATCGCCGTCCTCGCAAAGGCAGGTGTAGACGCAGTTGAGATTGGTTATCCATACAGTGATCCAGTCATGGACGGCCCGACGATTCAACAGGCTGCCGATATCTCACTTCGCGCGGGAACTGGGGCGGCCGAGGTTTTCGATACTTTGAAATTTGCTCACCAAGCAGGTTTGCCGGCAGTGGTCATGACGTACTGGAATCCCATCGAGCGATATGGCGTCGAGCGATTTGCAGCCGACATTGCCAACAATGGAGGATCGGGCGTCATTACTCCGGACTTGACCATTGAAGAATCTGATCGCTGGAAAAGTTCGGCTGAGTCCGCTGGAATCAACAGGATTTATGTTGTAGCTCCCAGCACCACGGATGATCGGTTGACGCGAGTCACGTCACAATGTTCCGGCTTTGTCTACGCGGCCTCATTGATGGGTGTCACTGGAGCCCGCTCAGATTTGTCGTCAGGTGGGCGCGATCTCGTCGCGCGAATACGGCAAGTCTGCGACCTGCCAATTGCCGTCGGCCTGGGGGTCTCCACTCGCGATCAGGCTCGAACAGTCGCCAGTTATGCCGACGGAGTCATTGTGGGATCTGCCTTTATCAAAGCGCTGCTTGATGCCAACGACGAGGAATCGGGATTGAAGGCGCTCTCGGTCCTTGCTGAGGATTTGGTTTCCGGCGTCCGCGAGGGGCGCTGAATCCGTCATCTCGCGACCGTCTGGATATTTCGCTATTCTTCAACTCGCTTTGTTTTCATAAGAACCCCGATGTTGATGAGAAAGAGGGATAGATAGTGGCCAAGCAATCCGGCGGAGACAAGATAACTCGCAATATCGTGGTTGGAATGGTCATCTTCGTGGTTGCCGTCGGAGTGATCTTCTCCGTATTGGGCAATCGAACCCCGGGCGTCGGCGCAACTCCCTCCAGCGTTTCCGCCGCCAACGGATACGGCATTACCTTCAACGGCGATCTGAAGAACAAGCCCACCATCGACCTTTGGGAAGATTTCCAGTGCCCAGTCTGCAAGCAGTTCGAACTCACCAACGGAAGTTACATTCAACAACTCGTGGCCGAGAAGAAAGCCACTGTTGTTTACCATCTGCTTTCCTTCATTGGACCCGAGTCTGTACTCGCAGCCAATGCAGGCGCGTGCGCGGCTGATGAGAACAAATTCCTTCCTTTCCATGCCTATCTTTATGCGACTCAGGGCACTGAGAATTCAGGCGCTTGGTCCAATGCTGGCTTATTGAGCGTGGCTCAGAACGTCGGCCTGACCGATTCCAAGTTCAAGAAGTGCGTCAACAACGGTACATACTCAAGCTGGGTGACGAAGATTGCCAACGATGGTGCGAAGAAGAACATCAATGCGACCCCGACGGTTTTCGTGAATGGCAAAGAACTGGACCGCAAGACACAGTATTTCAATCCGGTTGCTTTTGCCGCAGCAGTAGAAGGCAAAAAGTAACCATTGATGCATCGCTCGATCCCTACGCCATCGATTTCCTCGTTTAGCGTAGGGCCGTTAACGATCCACTTTTACGCGCTCTGCATCATCACGGGAATTGCGATCGCTATCTATCTGGGCGATAAGCGGTATAGACGGGCAGGCGGTGGCGAGAACGTAGTCGCCGATGTGGCCATTGCCGCGGTTCCCGCCGGAATCATCGGTGGTCGGATTTACCACTTGATTACTTCGCCAGATGCTTATTTCGGTCCGAACGGCAAACCCATGGACGCATTCAAAATTTGGAATGGCGGAATGGGAATCTGGGGTGCGGTTGCCTTGGGCACCTTTGTGGCATGGTGGCAATTTGGTCGACTGCGTCGTCGCGGCCGGGAGGGCTTGCTTTCATTCGCCGAATTTACGGACGCAATGGCACCAGGTTTGCTTTTTGCGCAAGCTATTGGTCGATTAGGTAATTGGTTTAACGGCGAACTATTCGGGCGCCCCACATCTCTTCCATGGGGGTTGCAGATCCCTGTTGCACTCCGGCCCAAAGGCTATGAGGCATTTGCGACTTTTCAACCCACTTTCTTGTATGAAGCACTGTGGTGCGTACTCGTCGCCCTGGTATTGATGAAATTGGAACGCAGATTCAAACCGGGTCAGAGTTTCCTCTTCTATATCGCTGCATACTGTGTCGGCCGTCTCTTTACTGAATCTCTGCGAATCGATGCAGCTCACACAATTGCTGGGCTGCGCGTCAATATTTGGATGAGCATTGTCGTGGCTGTCGCCGCGTCAGTTGCGTTCTGGCGAACGGGCCGCAGAAGAGGAATGCCGCCATCTGAGTGGTGAGGTAGGCTTCAAGCATGAGTTTGGAAGACGTATACAAACGCAATAAAGAACATCGCGCTCAACGTGCGGGATGGTTGCGCGCCGCTGTACTCGGTGCGAACGATGGTTTAGTTGCTACCGCAAGTTTGATGATCGGCGTCTCTGCCGCAAATGCACACGGGTTCCTTGTCACCGCTGGAATCGCGGGGATCGTCGCTGGAGCCATGTCCATGGCTGTAGGTGAATATGTCTCTGTGCGATCGCAAAATGACATAGAAGAATCCGATCGTCTCCTTGAGATGGCACACCTTGCCGCAGATCCTGAATCAGAACTTCTCGAACTAACTAACATTTACATTGATCGTGGACTCACCCCAGAATTGGCAAATCAAGTTGCCGTAGCAATGCACGCCAAAGATCCATTGGCCGCACATTTGCGTGACGAACTTGGTCAGCATCCTCATACCAAGGCCCGCCCAATTCAGGCATCTGTCGCCTCGGCGGCCAGTTTCGTCTTCGGCGGCTTGATCCCCTTTCTCGGTGCTTTTGCTCCAACACCAGGAGCTGCGGCGTGGAGCATCGTTGCCTTCGCAGTCGTTGGCCTGGTCCTCACCGGGATCATGGGGGCAAAGACCTCGGGTTCTCCGGTGCTCGCCCCGACGCTGCGCGTGGTCATAGGCGGATGTATCGGCATGGCGATCACAGCAGGGATCGGGTCGCTCGTTCACCTGAGCGGCATTTAGTCTTCAGCGCTCTCTGGGAGTTGGTAGCATTGCCACTCGCGATGGTGCCTTTGGGCTCCATCAGGCGAGATAGATTCTTTCAGGGCCACTGTCGTCCCTCACCATCGGACAACAGGAGAGCATCACATGGCAGGTGTATCAAATCTTCCTCCAGCGCAGGGGCTTTACGATCCTGCCTTTGAGCATGATGCCTGCGGCGTTGCCATGGTGGCGACTCTCAATAAAGTAGCCACTCACGAAATCGTCACAAAAGCTCTCACGGCATTGCGTAACCTCGAGCACCGCGGTGCCTCCGGTGCCGAACCTGACAGCGGAGATGGCGCTGGCATTCTCATTCGAATTCCAGACAAGTATTTCCGAGAAGAAGTGGCATTTGATCTTCCGCCAGCGGGTTCCTACGTTGCCGGGATCGCCTTTATCAGCGGGGGAGATGACCAGCACTTAACGATCGAGGAGATCGCCCGCGAAGAGGGACTCACTGTCCTCGGGTGGAGAGAACTCCCGGTTAACCCATCCTCCTTGGGCAAAACCGCGCTCTCAGTTATGCCCCGCTTCGACCAACTCTTCCTAAGTGGCGCCGGCGGCGAATCTGGAATCCAACTGGATCGATTGGCCTTCTGTCTGCGAAAGCGGGTGGAGCACACGCTGCCCGTATATTTCCCATCTCTTTCATCGCAGACCATCGTCTACAAGGGCATGCTCACCACGGGTCAGCTCGAAGAATTTTTCCCAGAACTCTCCAATGAAAGAGTCATCTCACCTTTGGCCCTCGTCCACTCAAGGTTTTCGACCAACACATTTCCATCGTGGCCACTTGCGCATCCCTACCGCTTTATCGCACATAACGGGGAGATCAATACTGTTAAGGGAAACCGCAACTGGATGCGCGCTCGCGAGGCACTGCTTGCCAGCGAGGAGATTCCGGGGGATATCTCGCGCCTTTTCCCTATTGTCGACGAACACGGGAGTGACTCCGCTTCTTTCGACGAAGTTCTAGAACTCCTCTATCTAGGCGGACGCTCCTTGCCGCATTCGATTCTGATGATGATTCCAGAGGCTTGGGAAAATCATGCATCGATGCCGGAAAACCGGAAAGAGTTTTACGCCTTCCATTCTTCATTGATGGAACCCTGGGATGGCCCTGCATGCGTAACTTTCACTGACGGACATCAAGTTGGTGCGGTACTCGATCGCAATGGACTGAGGCCATCTCGTTACTGGGTGACCGACGATGGAATCGTGGTGCTTGCCAGCGAAGTGGGTGTTCTCGATATTCCTGCCGCAAATATCGTCAGAAAGGGTCGACTCCAACCAGGCAAGATGTTCCTTGTCGACATTGAAGCCGGTCGAATTATTGAAGACGAGGAGATCAAGGACCAACTTGCTGATTCTGCCCCTTACGGCGATTGGCTCCACGCGGGCATGGTGAAACTGGTCGACTTGCCTGCACGTGAACATATTGTCTATCCGCACTCATCGGTCGTTCGTCGACAGAGGGCCTTCGGGTACACCGAAGAGGAATTGCGCATCATCATCACGCCCATGGCTCGCAATGGATCCGAGCCGCTGGGTTCGATGGGCACAGACTCACCCATCGCCGCGCTATCAGATCGACCGCGGTTGCTCTTCGATTACTTCTCGCAACTCTTCGCCCAGGTGACCAACCCACCCCTTGATGCAATCCGCGAAGAATTAGTCACTTCGCTTAGCGGGTCAATAGGACCCGAGCACAACTTGTTGGATCCAGGTCCGGCTTCTTGTCGTCAGATTCAATTGGACTTTCCCGTAATCGACAACGATGAATTGGCCAAGATCATTCACGTGAACGCCGACGGTGATCACCCCGGTTTCGCGGCTCACATTGTCCGCGGACTCTTCCCAGTAGCTGGTGACGGCGCTGCGCTGCGTCAGCGACTCGAAGAGATCTGCGCTGAAGTTTCCCGCGCAATCGCAGATGGCGCACGACTTATCGTCTTGTCCGATCGCGATGGCGATGCAGACAACGCCCCCATTCCATCATTGCTTCTCACCGCGGCCGTTCATCATCACCTCATTCGGGAGAAAACTCGTACCAAGGTTGGACTCATAGTCGAAGCCGGCGATGTTCGCGAGGTCCATCACGCCGCCGTACTCGTTGGATATGGCGCTGCTGCCATCAACCCGTATCTAGCGATGGAGAGTGCTGAAGACTTAGTGCATCAAGGTGTGATTACTGGAATTACGCCAGAGAAAGCGGTTCGAAATCTCATCAAGTCCCTTGGCAAGGGCGTTTTGAAAGTCATGTCGAAGATGGGCATCTCTACTATCGCTTCATATACCGGCGCCCAAGTATTCGAAGCAATTGGTCTTTCCCAGGAATTGATTGATGAGTTCTTCGCTGGTACTACGTCGCGATTGGGTGGAATCGGACTTGATGCGATTGCGCAGGAAACGATTGCGCGCCATCACATTGCTTATCCACCGGGTGGCGAAGTTCCGGGTACTAAGCGTCTGCCAATTGGCGGGGAGTACCAGTGGCGTCGCGAAGGCGAGCCGCATCTGTTCGACCCGGAAACCGTCTTCACGCTTCAGCATTCAACGCGCAACAAGCGCTTCGATGTTTTCAAGCGCTATACCCAGCGAATCGATGAGCAGAGCAAGTCGCTCATGACGTTGCGCGGTCTCTTCGATTTCAAGTTCGATGTAAGGCCACCAGTGCCAATTGAGGAAGTCGAGCCGATTGAGGCGATTCTCAAGAGATTCTCGACAGGCGCAATGTCCTACGGGTCTATTTCGCAAGAGGCCCATGAGACGATGGCAATCGCCATGAATCGCATTGGCGGAAAATCCAATACGGGTGAGGGTGGAGAGGATCCATCTCGCTTTGTCACCATGGAGAACGGGGATTCGAAGCGCTCGGCTATCAAACAAGTTGCCAGCGGCCGTTTTGGTGTCACCAGTGACTACCTCGTGAACGCAGACGACATTCAGATCAAGATCGCACAAGGCGCAAAACCTGGTGAAGGCGGGCAGTTGCCCGGCAACAAGGTCTATCCCTGGATCGCTAAAGTCCGTTACTCAACTCCCGGAGTTGGCTTGATTTCGCCACCGCCGCACCACGACATCTATTCCATTGAGGACCTCGCGCAACTTATCCATGATTTGAAGAACGCCAATAAGAACGCGCGCATTCACGTGAAGTTAGTTGCAGAAGTCGGTGTCGGAACGGTTGCGGCGGGAGTGAGCAAGGCACATGCCGATGTCGTTCTTATTTCTGGCCACGATGGTGGAACGGGCGCCTCGCCGCTTACTTCGCTAAAGCACGCCGGTGCACCGTGGGAGTTAGGCCTGGCTGAAACGCAACAGACGCTTCTGCTCAATGGACTGCGCGACCGAATTGTCGTTCAGACGGATGGTCAATTAAAGACTGGCCGTGACGTGGTGATTGCGGCCCTGCTTGGTGCCGAAGAATTCGGTTTCGCGACTGCGCCGCTTGTGGTTTCGGGGTGCGTGATGATGAGGGTCTGCCATCTGGATACATGCCCGGTTGGCGTGGCGACTCAGAATCCAGAACTGCGGAAACGATTCTCCGGTAAACCCGAATTTGTCGAGACCTTCTTCCAGTACATCGCAGTGGAAGTTCGCGAGCACTTGGCACAACTCGGATTCCGCTCTATCGAGGAAGCGGTCGGACGAATCGAGATGTTGGAGACCAAGAAGGCGGTCGATCACTGGAAGGCGAGCGGTCTAGATCTCGCGCCTTTGCTGGTGCGACCAGATGTGCCTGGTCCATTGCACCGAACAATCGCGCAAGACCACGGTCTTGACGCGGCCTTAGATAACACTCTTATAGAGATGGCTGATGATGCACTTGCAAACGCCAAGCCAGTGAAATTCGAAGTTGCGGTACGGAACGTCAATCGCACCGTCGGCACGATGCTCGGTGCGGAAATCACAAGACGTTACGGAGGCGCCGGATTACCTGCCAACACAGTGGATATCACTTTGCGCGGTTCGGCAGGTCAGTCATTTGGAGCCTTCATACCCCAAGGGCTCACACTACGTCTCTTGGGAGATTCGAATGATTACGTGGGCAAAGGCATTTCAGGCGGACGCGTGATTCTGGCTCCCGACGAGAAGGCGACTTTCCCCTCCCATCTCAACGTCATTGCGGGAAATGTCATCGGCTACGGGGCGACTTCCGGTGAAATTTTCATAAGAGGTGTTGTGGGCGAACGTTTTTGCGTCCGCAACTCAGGCGCAACCGCAGTTGTTGAAGGTATCGGAGATCATGGATGTGAGTACATGACCGGCGGTCAAGTTGTGGTTCTCGGCGGTACAGGACGCAATTTTGCGGCAGGTATGTCGGGCGGACGAGCATTCGTTCTGGATTTGGATGCTGCTCTTGTTAACACGGAGATGGTCGATATCGTCGCAGTTCCGCAGGATCAAAGAAGCAGTCTGCGTACATTGATCGAGCGATTCGTTGCGGAAACTGGCTCTCCAGTGGCAACCGAACTCCTCGCCGATTGGGATGAAGCAATTCATCGCCTCTCGATGGTTATGCCTAGGGATTATGCGCGCGTGCTTGCTGCAATGCAGAGAGCAGAAGACGAAGGCATTCCTTCCGATACCTATGTCATGGAGGTTGCAAATGGGTGATCCCAAAGGTTTCCTGACAACTCCACGTGAGTTGCCAACACGTCGACCAGTCGATGTTCGTATTCAGGATTGGAAAGAGGTTTACGAACCGCAACCACTGGAAACCTTGCAAAAGCAGGCAGGTCGTTGCATGGATTGCGGAATTCCTTTCTGTCATCAAGGTTGTCCTTTGGGCAATTTGATACCCGAATGGAACGATTTGATGTGGCGTGGCGATAAGAACGAGGCAATTGCCCGACTTCATGCCACAAATAATTTCCCTGAATTCACTGGCCGACTTTGCCCTGCGCCGTGTGAGACTGCCTGTGTGGTTGCAATCAATGCAGATGCCGTGACCATCAAGCAGGTTGAACTCCGAACGATCGAGGAAGCTTTCGCGAGTGGTCAGGTCACTCCACTCACCCCTGATCGCCTTACCGGCAAGACGATTGCTGTAATCGGGTCTGGCCCGGCGGGTATGGCAGCAGCGCAACAATTGACGCGGGCGGGTCATACGGTCGCAGTTTACGAGAGAGCACCGAAAATCGGCGGACTCATGCGCTACGGCATTCCTGAATTCAAAATGGAGAAATCGATTTTGGATCGCAGAATCGCGCAAATGGAAGCAGAAGGAACGCGTTTTCGTGCCGGTGTTGAGGTTGGCACTGAGATAACGGGTCAGCAATTGCGCTCTCGTTACGACGCGATAGTTCTGGCCGTGGGTGCCACGCAATGGCGCGATCTGCCAGTTCCTGGGCGTGAACTTGTTGGCATATATCAAGCCATGGAGTACCTGCCTTGGGGCAATCTGCAGGCACTGGGAGAGACCGAAGACCCGCTCATCAACGTTGCTGGCAAGCACGTGGTCATCCTGGGCGGCGGTGATACCGGTGCCGATTGTCTGGGGACGGCAATTCGCCAAGGAGCAGCCAGTGTCACTCAACTCGAGATCATGCCGAGGCCCAGTGACGAACGTCCTAGCACCCAGCCATGGCCTACGTATCCGATGATCTACCGAGTATCTAGCGCTCACGAGGAGTTGGACAATCGAATCTTCTCCGTCTCTACCGAGCGTTTCCTCGGGGATGACAACGGAAATGTCCGCGCCTTGTTGCTTGTTGAAACAGAATTCGTCGACGGCAAGTTTTCGCCGATCCCAGGTACTGAACGCGAAATCCCAGCAGATTTTGTTTTCCTGGCAATGGGCTTTACGGGTCCAGAAAAGAATGCTCTGTTAACTCAATTGGAAGTTGAGTTCGATGAACGGGGCAATATCAAGCGCGACGTGAATTACCAAACTTCTGCTGATTCTGTTTTCGTGTGCGGAGACGCGGGACGCGGACAGTCACTCATCGTGTGGGCAATCGCTGAAGGACGTAGTGCAGCGGCAGCGGTTGATCAGTACTTAACGGGACATACTCAGCTGCCTTCTCCGATTCCACCCACCGCCCGCCCATTGATGGTTTAAGGTAGATAAATGCGTAGAGCAAAAATAGTGTGCACATTAGGACCAGCCGTCGAATCCGCCGAGAAAGTCAATCAATTGATTGCCGCGGGTATGAACATGGCTCGGTTGAATCTCTCGCATGGGGGATACGATGAACATCAGGCCCGCTTGGATCTCGTTCGCACAGCAGCGAAGGAGCAAGGCCAAGCTGTTGCGATCCTCGTGGATTTGCAGGGTCCCAAGATTCGTCTGGCCCGTTTTTCGCATGGCCCGCACGAACTAGCGCGCGGTGATATTTTTACAATCACCACTGATGAGGTCGAGGGTACAAAAGAGCGGGTTGGTACTACATACAAAGGCTTACCGGGGGATTGCAAGCCCGGCGATCGCATCCTGATTGACGACGGCAAGGTGACAGTTGAAGTCCTGGAAGTTAAAGGCAACGACGTCGTGACAAAAGTGATCGAACCTGGCGCTGTAAGTAACAATAAAGGTATAAATCTTCCAGGAGTTGCCGTTTCTGTTCCGGCTCTCTCTGAAAAGGATATTGAGGACCTGAGATGGGGATTGAAGGCCGGCGCTGATTTCATCGCCCTTTCATTTGTGCGAAATGCCGAAGATATCTCCGGGGTTCATCAGATCATGGATGAAGTCGGCATTCGGGTTCCTGTAATCGCAAAGATCGAAAAACCGCAGGCTGTCGAGAATCTCGAAGCGATCATCGATGCCTTTGATGGCATCATGGTGGCGCGTGGAGATCTAGGCGTAGAGCTTCCCATTGAAGATGTTCCGCTGGTCCAGAAGCGCTGCGTTGAAATGGCACGAGAATCGGCCAAACCCGTCATCGTCGCCACCCAAATGCTGGACTCGATGATTTCGAATTCTCGACCGACTCGAGCCGAGGCCACTGACTGCGCCAATGCAGTCCTTGACGGCGCAGATGCGTTGATGCTCTCAGGTGAGACCAGCGTCGGTGATTTTCCAATCGAAGCCGTCCAAACTATGGCCCGGATAATTGAGAAGACCGAAGAAGGCGGACTAGATCGAATCCGCCCTCTCTCGCACACACCTAGGACTAAAGGTGGAGCCATAACGAATGCGGCCCGACAAGTCGGCGAGATCGTTGGCGCAAAATTCTTGGTGGCTTTCACCAAGAGTGGTGACTCGGCACGAAGAATGGCTCGATTGCGCTCGCACATTCCGATTCTGGCGCTAACGCCAGATACCGGAACCTACAACCGCATGGCGCTGACATGGGGAGTGGAGCCAATGCTCGCACCCATGGTCAACCACACAGATGAGATGGTGAAGCAGGTCGATACCATTCTTTTACAGTCCAAGCGGGCAATAGAAGGTGAAGTCGTGATGATCGTTGCAGGATCACCTCCGGGCATTCCCGGTTCGACCAACGCTATGCGAGTCCACAGGATTGGCGATGCTGTTGGTGGAATTGCCCCCGCCTACCGGTAGATAGCGCAGAATTCGTCCCGCCTGGTGTTTTCGCTAGACTAGGCGGCGCGCCTCGGTACTCCAACGGTAGAGAGGGCAGTCTCAAACACTGCATAGTGTCGGTTCGAATCCGACTCGGGGCACATGAGTTCAGAATCCCTCCAGCCTGCTCCGCGAGTCGTCGTTGCCGAAGACGAGGCGCTTATCCGCATGGACTTGGTCGAGATGCTCACCGAATCCGGGTACAACGTGGTCGGTCAGGCAAGTAATGGTCAAGAGGCCATCGCACTCGTTCACGAACACAAGCCGGATCTGACGATTCTGGACGTCAAGATGCCGGTTTTGGATGGTATATCGGCAGCCGAGCAAATTATCCATATCTCACCCGTACTCATGCTTACAGCATTTAGTCAGAAGGAATTAATCGAACGGGCACGCGATGCGGGAGTCATGGCCTATGTGGTGAAGCCCTTTTCGATCACTGATTTGATTCCGGCAATGGAAATCGCAATGAGTCGTCACAGGCAGATGACATCTCTAGAGAAAGAAATCGCCAATTTGCAAGATCGGCTCGAGACGCGGAAGTTGATTGACCGCGCAAAAGGCATTCTCATGACCGCCCTCAATCTCTCCGAGCCGCAGGCGTTCTCCTGGATTCAACGGGCGGCGATGGACCGGCGTATGAGTATGAAAGAGGTTGCCCTTGCTGTCATCTCGCCGACTGCGGTACCTGAGCGTTAACACTACGTTACAAGTTCGTTATAACCGCGGTTTTCACGCATAAAGGGTTGTAACCACACTCTGCCACCGATAACCTGACGCCCTCCCTGTCCCGGGACATAAGTAACAGGAAGGCAATACATGAAGAAGACGTATCGTGCTATCAGCATCGTCGCATCTGTTGCGATGGTCGCTACAGCACTCGTAGCGGGAACTTCTGCGGCAGACGCCGCCACGAAGGTCCTTACAATTGCGACCGATCTACCCCTACAGGGTTCATCGTTTGACTCAAATGATTCAACCAACAAGGCGATTGCTCTCTACCTCAAGCAAATCAAATACAAGGCCGGCAAGTACACGGTCAAGTTGAAGATTTACGATGACGCGACCGCTGCTGCCGGATCTTGGGATCCTGCAAAGTGCACGGCTAATGCTCAAGCGCACGTTGCCAACAAGAGCGAAGTTGCCGTAATGGGAACTTACAACTCTGGCTGTGCGAAGATCGAAGTTCCGATCCTCAACCAAGCACCTGGTGGCGCAATGACGATGGTTTCTGACGCCAACACAAACCCTGGCTTGACCAAGTCATGGAACCCAGGCGAGCCAGATGTCTACTATCCAACAGGCGTTCGTAACTACGCACGTGTCTGCACAACTGATGATGTTCAGGGTGCTGCTGCTGCGCAGTTCGCCAAGTCAATTGGTGTCAAGAGCGTTTACGTTCTCAACGATACCCAGACCTACGGTCAAGGTGTTGCTCAGGCGTTCACCACGGAGGCTAAGAAGCAGGGGCTCAATGTTCTTTCTTCCGGTGCTTATGGCGAAGGTTGGGATGCAAAGCAGTCTGACTACACCGCACTCTTCACCAAGATCAAGGCGCTAAACCCAGACATGATTTATGTCGGTGGAATCTTTGACAACAACGGTGGACAGTTGATGAAGGACAAGGTTGCCGTTCTTGGCGACAACACCAAGGTGAAGTTCATGGCGCCAGACGGATTCACTGGCTACCCAGAATTCAACTCAATGCCAGAAGCTGATGGTGCCTATCTTTCCTTCGCAGGTCTATCAAGCGATTTGCTGGCAAAGATTGCTCCGAAGGGCGCCGGCGTTAAGTTCGCCGCTGCTTATAAGAAGGAGTACAAGAAGGCCCCAGTCGGTTCATATCCAATCTACGGCGTGGCCGCGGTTCAAGTTATCTTGGCTGCGATCGCTAAGTCTGATGGAACCCGCAAGGGCGTTACCAACGCAATCTTCTCTGGTTCAGGTATTACTATCCCTGCCAACATTTCGGTCCTCGGTAAGAAGCTGACAATCAGCACCCTTACTGGCGACACGTTGGCAAAGGATGTAACCATTGAGATCGTTAAGGGTGGACAAGAGACGACTGTGAAGGCTCAGACCGTCAAGTAAGTCGTTTACTCGCTTGAAAGTATCGGGGTGGGCTTCATGCCTACCCCGATACTCATGAGTTGAACCGTTCCTCTCGGTTAGTATCTGCCAATTTATATCTTTCGAATTGATCGTGTATTACCATGAGCCCACTATTGCGTAGCATCTAAAGGAGTTTGAGTGACAATTCTTGCCTCCGGGTACCAGGCTCGCCAAGACCGAAGACGTCTCATTGAGAGATCCCTAGGCACTGTGGCGGCGGTGGCCGTTCTTTATTGGCTCGGAATAAATTTCGTGAAATCCCCTTCCCAATTCTTCCAAGCATCCATCATCGGCTTGAGCAACGGCGTTTTGTACGCGCTTATTGCCTTGGGGTACACCTTGGTGTACGGAATCATCGAACTGATCAACTTTGCTCATGGCGACCTATTCATGCTCGCGACGGTGTTTTCTGCCAACTTCATTTCCATCTGGTTTGGACACAACCACACGGGTGCAGCGGCTTTAGGGATTTTTTTCGCCTGCCTTCTCGCTGTCATGACCTTCGCCGCGACGATCAATGTCGGTATAGAAAGGTTTGCCTACCGGCGATTACGGCGCGCGCCGAAACTGGCACCATTGATTACGGCAGTAGGTATTTCATTCATTCTTCAATTTATCGGACTGCATTGGAATGGTTCCGGCCAGAAAACTTGGAACAGCATCCTTCCGCACGGCAAGTTCGAAATTTCTGGTGTCTCGATTCCGTACACGACGGTGATCTCCTTCGTAGTCACCGTGCCTCTTCTACTGCTGATGTCCTGGATCGTTACTCGGACTCGGCAGGGGAAGGCGATGCGTGCTACGGCGCAAGATCAGGATGCGGCTCGCTTGATGGGGATCAATGTAAACCGCACAATATCCTTTACCTTTGCACTTGGAGGCGCCCTAGCCGGCGCTGCCGGACTGCTCTTTCAACAAACTCGAGGGTTGACTTCCTACAATCTTGGATACCAACTCGGTCTGATCGCCTTTACATCTGCTGTTATGGGCGGAATTGGAAACCTGCAAGGCGCAGTGCTGGGTGCACTCTTGATTGGACTGATTCAAGGGCTAAATGACGGTTTGCCTATCGGCCTTGGACAGCAATGGTCGCAAACCGTGGTCTTCTCAATTCTTATTCTCCTGATGGCGTTCAAACCGACAGGGCTACTTGGTAAAACAGTGACGGAGAAGGTTTAAGATGACAACAACGAATGTAGTAAAGAAGAGCCGTAAAACAGCCAAGCATGCAAACAGCCAGAGGAATTGGGCGATTGGCTTTATCGTTGCTGCTGTCGCGATCTGGGTGTTCTACACCTACATCATGGTTCGCCTCCCGGAGGGCTTGCAGACTATTGTCCAGAACTGGTTCCCTCCAACGTCCTTGAATGAGGCACTCGTCTGGGTGATTTGCGCCTTGGGCTTGAACATTGTGGTTGGCTACGCAGGCCTGCTCGATCTTGGTTTCGTGGCGTTCTGGGCAATTGGCGGCTACAGCGCAGGCTGGTTTATGTCAGCTTTCTTTCGCCAGGTTAATTTTCATTTCTTCAGCACGTCGCCAAAAGCCCTCCCTGGCATTCATATCAGCTTCTGGGGAGTCATCTTCATTGGCGGCCTGATTTGCGCATTCTTCGGTTTAATTATCGGTGCTCCGACGCTGCGTCTGAAAAGCGACTACTTGGCCCTGGTCACCCTCGGGTTTGGTGAAATCATCCCTCAATTCTTCGTCAACGGGTCGAACATCGGTGGTTTCAACCTCACCAATGGAACTCAGGGCATTTCGCCGGTCGACAACATTGGCGTCCCGGGCAAGTCCTTGAGCCCATTCGACTTTAGTTGGAAATTTTTTATCTTCGTCGCGCTTACAGCGTTCATGGTATTCATGTCCTTACGGTTGCGATCTGGACGTCTGGGTAGGGCCTGGTTAGCTATTCGCGAAGACGAATTGGCCGCCAGCATGATGGGCGTGCCACTTATGCGCACCAAATTATCTGCTTACGCAGTTGGCGCGTTTTCGGGCGGAATCGGCGGCGTTGCATACTCCACCCACGTAGGAGGTGTTTTCGCAGACCGGTTCAATTTCTCGATTTCGATAATTCTTCTGGCAATGATTGTTCTAGGCGGCATGGGCAATGTGTGGGGCGTGATGGTCGGTGCCCTGCTCATCGCTTGGATCAACTCCACTGGACTTCCTGCATTTGGCGATCTAGTGAACAACACATTCCACACCACAATCAATTTCCCTTCATACAACTTCTTACTCTTCGGAGGAGCGCTCGTGTTAATGATGCTCTTTAAGCGCGAGGGCCTTATACCAGAGTCCCGGTTGAAGGCTATTCTCCATGAAGCTGATGACAGTGCCAGCAATGTTGGAGGCGTCCACTGATGGCACTCGCTCTTGATGCTCAAAACATAACGGTCAAATTCGGTGGACTGGTTGCGGTGAATTCGGTTTCCTTCGATATTCCTGAAGGTGGGATTGTCAGCCTGATTGGACCAAATGGCGCCGGCAAGACGACTTTCTTCAATGTACTAACGGGTCTCTATAAACCCACAAGTGGCACTGTGATGTTTGGAGATGTCGACATCACCGCCCGTCCACCTCACAAGATCGCAGCGGGCGGGTTAGCCCGAACGTTCCAGAATATTCGACTCTTTGGACTGATGACCGCGGAAGAGAATGTGATGGTGGCGATGCATTCACATTTGAAAGCCGGAATCTTGTCGACGATTTTTCGGACTCCGAGCCAACGACGAGAGGAGAGAGAAGCGCGAGAGCAGGCGCGCGAACTCTTGAACTTCGTAGGTATTGGCAAATGGGCGGGGGAATATGCAAGAAACCTCTCCTACGGCGATCAACGCCGCTTGGAAGTGGCTCGAGCGCTGGCTTTAAAACCAAAGGTGTTGCTTTTGGATGAACCAACTGCCGGAATGAATCCGCAGGAGTCACTTACTTTCATCGATTTCGTGTACAAGGTGCGGGATGAGCAAAGTGTCTCGGTGTTGTTGATCGAGCATGACATGAGCGTAGTGATGTCCGTATCCGAGCGAATTACCGTTCTCGAGCAGGGGGAGAAGATTGCAGAGGGATCGCCGGCTGATATCAAATCCAATCAGCGCGTGATTGAGGCCTATCTTGGTAAAGCGAAGGGAGAAAGAGCATGAGTGCCCTTCTTGAAGTTAAGGATCTTAAGGTTGCCTATGGTTCGATCGTCGCCGTCAAGGATGTTTCATTGACGGTGAACCAGGGTGAGATTGTCACTCTGATTGGTTCGAATGGTGCAGGCAAATCCACCACCTTGCGGACTATTTCAGGACTATTGAAGCCGAAGGCTGGAACAATCACTTTTGCCGGTGAACGCATTGACGGCAAAGAAGGTCACGAGATTGTGGCTAAGGGATTATGTCAATCTCCAGAAGGTCGGAGAATATTTCCCCGTATGTCAGTTCGTGAAAATCTCGATCTGGGTGCTTTCTTGCGCAATGACAAGACTGAGATTGAGGCCGACCGGGAGCGGGTCCTTGACCTATTCCCACGCCTTCGTGAACGTTACGAGCAAAAGGGCGGCACAATGTCCGGCGGAGAACAGCAGATGTTGGCGGTGGCTCGCGCGATGATGGGTGCTCCTAAATTGTTGCTGCTGGATGAGCCATCGATGGGACTCGCGCCAGTTCTTGTTGACATGATTTTTGAGACCATCGTAAAGATTCGCGAACAAGGCATCACCATCTTGCTCATTGAGCAGAACGCCGCCGCCGCGCTAGATGTTGCCGATCGAGCCTACGTATTGGAATCTGGCGTCATCAAGATGAGTGGCAAAGCATCCGATCTTGCGAAAGACGAGGCAGTCACAAAAGCGTACCTGGGCGGATAGTTGCTCCTTTTTAGCGCTGCGCCAGAATCAAACAGGTGATTCTGGCGGTGCAGGTGCGATTTCCTTCTTCATCGGAGATCACGACCTCGTAACAACAAAGAGTCTTGCCAAGAGTGATCGGTGTGGCAACCGCGGTGACCGTGCCTTTCGTGACGGATCTATGGTGAGTGGCATTGATGTCCACGCCGACAATGCGTCTATTGAGTCCGGCATGAAGAGCGGTCCCGATTGATCCAAGACTCTCTGCAAGGACCACGTTGGCACCGCCGTGGAGGAGTCCGACTGCTTGGGTGTTCCCTTCTACCGGCATCGTCGCAACCAGGCGTTTCGGTGATGCTTCGATAATCCGAATTCCCATTTTTTCGTCTAGGGCTCCTGCTCCACGTACCCCGAGCAGCTTCATGAAATCAATTTGTGCGTCTTCGCTCATAAACAGAAAGTGTATCTGGAATAGACTGCGGAACATGGGTCAACGCTTGCTATTAATCGATGGGCATTCCATGGCCTACCGGGCTTTTTTCGCGCTTCCAGCCGAGAATTTCACTACTGCCACAGGTCAGCACACAAACGCGATATACGGCTTCGCGACTATGTTGATTTCCCTGCTTCGTGATGAGAAGCCCACCCACATCGCAGTCGCCTTTGACGTTTCGAGAAAGACTTTCCGTACCGAGAAATACCCAGAGTACAAAGCCACACGCGCCGCAACGCCAGATGAATTTCGATCGCAGATGTCGTATCTGCATGATTTGGTCAGCGCATTCGGTATCTCTCAATTCGAGTTAGAAGGTTTTGAAGCCGACGACATCCTTGCCACACTGGCCTCTCACGCGGAGAAAGAAGGCATGGAAGTAGTCATCTGCTCGGGAGACCGAGACTGCTTTCAACTGGTGACGGAGAAGATAACGGTTCTTTACCCCAAGAAAGGTGTCAGTGACCTCGCTCGGATGACGCCGAAGGCAGTCTTTGACAAATATGGAATGCCGCCTGCTAGCTATCCTGAATTTGCGGCTCTGCGAGGCGACCCCAGTGACAACCTCCCTTCCGTGCCAGGGGTAGGCGAGAAGACCGCTGCTAAGTGGATTGTTGAGTACGGAAATGTTGCCCAACTCATCGCCAACATCGACAAGATCTCCGGGAAAGTTGGGGATTCACTGCGAAGCAACATCGATATTGTCCTTCGAAATCGCGAACTAACCCAACTTCATCACGATGTGCCGATCAAGAAAGAGATCGAAGATCTCACCTGGAATGGCATCGACGAGACAAAACTTCTCCCTCTATTTGACCTACTTGAGTTTCGGACACTAAAGGATCGAGTCAAGCCCTTCGCGGCTAAAGAGGCCACATCCAAGTCTGCCGCGGCCGAACCTTTGATGATGCTGCAATTTGACCCGGATCTTGAGCTCCTTACGCCGCAACATGTGAGTGAAAAGATTTCTTCGCATAGCGGGGAAATTGCAATCACATTCGAAGTGGTCGATGAGAAGCTCCATCGCTACGCAGTTGCACTATCGCCGACGGAGGCTTACCTCGTCCACTCTTCGCAGGTAGGAGATTGGGCGGTAGATCCGAAGATCGGCAAAGTGTTGCATGATGCTAAAAGTCTGGCACGGGTAGTCCCAATCGAAGGGATCTTGTTTGACACTTCGTTAGCAGCCTATGTAATCAACCCCGGAGTCCGCGCACAGGAGTTGAGCGATATTGTCACTCGCTGGGGTGATGGTATGGCCATCCCATCAGAGGATTCCGAGAAGGCTTTGGTCCAAGGTGCAATGGCACTCTTCAATCTGAGGGCTTCCCTTGAAGAAGAACTCAAAGAGCGAAACGTGTTGGGACTCTACAAAGACCTAGAGCTTCCCATTGCTGAGTTGCTTGCCAGGATGGAACGTCTGGGCATTGCTGTCGACAAGAAGAAATTGTCTTCACTCCGAGATTTCTTCGCGAATGAGGTGGATAGAGAGACTAAGGCGACTTACGAGGCGGTCGGCCATGAGTTCAATGTCGCATCTCCGAAGCAACTTCAGGTGATTCTCTTTGACGAATTGAAGTTGCCCAAGACCAAGAAGATCAAGACGGGTTACACCACGGATGCGGAGTCACTTGAGTGGCTCTCGCAGACGACACAACACCCTGCACTCGCTCACCTGTTGCGGATTCGTGAGACCAACAAACTGCGAACGACAGTCGAGGGCCTCATCAGCGAAGTATCAGGTGATGGCCGTATACATACGCATTTTCAGCAGACTGTCGCTGCTACGGGACGGCTCTCGTCAACCGGTCCTAACTTGCAGAATATTCCGGTGCGGACGGAGGAAGGGCGCCGAATCAGAGAGTGTTTCGTGGCTGGCAAGGGATTCGATTCACTACTCACCGCTGACTACAGTCAGATTGAAATGCGCATCATGGCGCACTTGTCGCATGATGAGCATTTGCTTGCTGCCTTCACAAAGGGGGAGGACCTGCATTCCACTGTGGCAAGTGAAGTCTTCAGTGTGGATGCCGCGCACGTGACTCCGGAAATGCGCAGGCAGATTAAAGCGATGTCATATGGATTGGCATACGGACTTTCATCATTTGGTCTTGCCGCGCAACTGGGAATTTCGCCGCCAGAGGCGCAGACCCTTATGGACAAGTACTTCGAACGTTTTGGCGGGATCAGGGACTACTTGAAGACCGTTGTCGAACAAGCTAGAAAAGTCGGCTACACCGAAACAATCATGGGGCGTCGTCGTTACTTGCCTGATTTGCTAAATGATAATCGCCAGCGGAGGGAAGTCGCCGAGAGGATGGCTCTTAATGCTCCGATACAGGGCTCTGCAGCTGACATCATCAAGCAAGCTATGTTGAATGTCGACGAAGCTATCTTCTCCGCGAAGTTGAAATCACGACTTCTTCTTCAAGTCCACGATGAATTGATTTTTGAGGTTGTCAACGGTGAAGAAGCTGTTTTGACTGACGTAGTTCGCAAAGCCATGGGTTCTGCCTATCCCTTGAAGGCGCCACTGGAAGTGAGTGTGGGAATTGGAAAGAGCTGGAACGAGGCCGCACACTAAGAATTGTCTACTGACTTGGTGAAGCGTTGTCCTCCATGGCAAGTAGATCTTCCTGCTGGCTTGGAATAGACCTTGCTGCTGCTAGGCGATTGCGTCCGAGAGTGAGGATCGTAAGTCCACACCCAACTGAGATTGTCGTAATTCCGAGACAAATTTGTGGGGAGAAGGCCTTTGAGATCCATCCACCTGCTGCAGAGCCCAAGGCCATGAGCGAACCCTCGACAGTCCAAAGCCATCCCATGGATGCTGTCGCACTACCGCGCGGGCGAACTGCTTCCATCACCTCCCAGTAGAAGACCTGCAGAGCGCCCCCACATAAACCAATGAATACTCCAACCAGTGCCATCGTCCAGTCAGGGCGGGTGAACGCCAGGGGAAGGGAGACGAGGAACCAGAATCCATAGGTGGTCAACATGGCTTTTAATGGAGAGGATCTTCGCGAGACAAGCCCGCCGAGCAGTCCGCCGACAATGTTGGCAACCCCCATTGCGCTCAGAATCCACGCCGTGCGGTGAGGCACGTGTTGCAAGGTGGCGAAGGCAGGGACGCCGACATTGAATGCACCCCATCCAAAACCAATGAAGCATCCCTCAAACATGAGGAGCAACATGGCCGGGTGTTTCCACAAAGGGGTAGAACCGCTTTCTTTCTTTTCAGGCTTCCAGTCATGTACGGCGGTATTGAAATTGAGGGCGATTCCGCCGGTGAGCATCAACGCCGCACAGAGGATGAGGGCGCTTTCGGGACGCGAGGAGAGCGCGAGAGTGGTCGCCAGAATCGGGCCGATCACCGCTGAGGCGTTGATCATCGAGGTGTCTAACGCGTAAGCAGTGCGCAACACATGTGGCGGCACGATCGATTTCCAGATTGGCCGCACCGAGAGGTTGATGGGAGGTGCCGTAAATCCCAGGATGAACGCAAGGACGAGGATGGACTTGGCGGCATGACTCATGTTGAGAATAAGGAGCATGGTCACGTAGGCCGGAACGAAAACGCGGATCGGCCACTTCTGACCGTATCGGTCGATGATTGAGCCGCGAACACCTGATGTGAAAGAGCCCGAGAGGGAGTTCAGTCCGATCGCTAAGCCAGCGAGGGGGATGGAATTTGTCTCATGGATCGTCTTGAAGAAGATTGAGAGCCCGACCATGCCATAGGCCATTCGAGAGGGAAATGCGCTCAGAATGAGGGTTTTCACGTGGGAAAGGCGCAGTAGTTCCCGGTATCGATTCATAGGATTGTTAAGTCTAATGGGCTACCCCATGCGCAAGGCGGGGCAAATCGCACTCGAATTGACCCAGATTGCCGCCAAACCGTACCCTTAGCAGCCCTATTCCTACTATTTTCTATCCCTACGGAGCAACTTGAGTACCTCACCAGTAATAGCAGTAAATGATATTGGCACAGCCGCGGACTTTATGGCCGCAATCGAAGGCACCATCCGCAACTTCAACGATGGCGACTTGGTTGAAGGCATCGTCGTTCAGGTAGATCGCGACGAAGTGCTGGTGGATATTGGATACAAGACCGAGGGAGTCATTCCTTCCCGTGAGCTCTCCATCCGCCACGACGTCGATCCAAGCGAGATCGTCAAAGTCGGCGAGAAGATCGAAGCTCTTGTACTTCAGAAAGAAGACAAAGAAGGCCGCCTGATCCTTTCCAAGAAGCGTGCACAATACGAGCGCGCCTGGGGAGAGATCGAAGGCAAGAAGGAGCGCGACGAAGTTGTCGTCGGAACTGTTATTGAAGTAGTCAAGGGCGGACTCATCGTCGACATCGGCCTACGTGGCTTCCTCCCAGCATCTCTGGTTGAAATGCGACGCGTCCGTGACTTGACCCCGTATATCGGCAAGCAGGTTGAAGCCCGCATCATCGAGCTCGATAAGAATCGCAACAACGTTGTGCTCTCACGTCGCGCTTACCTCGAGCAGACTCAGTCGGAATCCCGCACAACCTTCCTCAACCAGTTGCAGAAGGGCCAAGTTCGCACCGGTGTCGTTTCATCGATCGTCAACTTTGGTGCTTTCGTCGACCTTGGCGGAGTAGACGGACTTGTTCACGTATCTGAACTCTCGTGGAAGCACATCGACCACCCAGGTGAAGTTGTCGAAGTTGGCGACGAAGTGACTGTAGAAGTTCTCGAAGTTGATTTTGAACGCGAGCGCGTTTCGCTTTCGTTGAAGGCAACCCAAGAAGATCCATGGCAAGCATTTGCTCGTACGCACACCATTAACCAGGTTGTTCCTGGCCAGGTGACGAAGTTGGTTCCATTCGGTGCCTTCATCCGCGTTCACGAGGGAATCGAAGGACTTGTTCACATTTCTGAGTTGGCCGAGCGCCACGTTGAAATTCCAGAGCAGGTTGTTCAGGTCGGCGACGAGTTGTTCGTCAAGATCATCGACATTGACCTCGAGCGCCGTCGCATCTCACTTTCGCTGAAGCAGGCCAATGAAGGACATGAAGTTGAGATCGAAGCATTCGATCCAACCCAATACGGCATGGCTGCTCGCTATGACGCAGAGGGCAACTTCATCTACCCAGAAGGTTTCGATCCAGAATCCCAAGAGTGGAAGCCTGGATACGAAGCACAGCGTGAAGAGTGGGAGCGTCAGTACGCTGAAGCTCAGATGCGCTTTATGGCTCACAAGAAGCAGAAGGAAGAGGCACGTGCTGCCGACGCCGCTGCTGCGACCGAACCAGCCGTCGAGGTTGTCGAATAGTTCGCACTTAGTTCGCAGTAGAGCCGGCCTCGAGAGAAATCTCGGGGTCGGTTTCTTCATTACCGAGGAAAGGCTAGGGTCGTATTGTGGCGTTAGTTGTGGGTCTCACCGGCGGAATTGGCTCTGGCAAATCCCTTGTCGGGGAGTACTTCGCTGACCTCGGTGCGAAGGTAATGGATGCCGATGAACTCTCACGCCAAGTGATCGAACGCGGCACACCTGGCTTCGACCAGGTGGTTGCCACTTTCGGGGACGCGGTGTTGCGCGACGGGGAAATCGATCGAAGGGCACTTGCGGCTAAGGTGTTCAGCGATACGGCCGAGCGGGCCAAGCTTGAGGCGATCATTCATCCTCTGGTGCGAGCAGCCTTTGAGACGGCGGCAAAGAATCTCAGCGGCGACGACGTTCTGGTTTATGAGATCCCGCTCCTTGCGGAGACCGGTGCGGCTGAGCGCTTCGATTTCATTATCACCGTCGAATCTGAATTACCTGTGCGCTCGGATCGGTTGAAGCAACGGGGGATGCTGCCCTCTGAGATAGAGGCGCGGATACGCGCTCAGGCAACTCCCGAGGAGAGAATGTCAGTGGCTGGGTATGTAATAGCCAACAATGGGACCACTGATGACTTATTGCGTGAAGTTGAGTACGTATGGGAGAAGATCCTGCCATCAATGCAGCGCGAGAAAAAATGACCGAGACTAGAGTTGTCACGTGCGCCCCGTAACAGATATTCAAAGGCGTGTTGAGCCGTTCCGCGTCATCAGCGATTACGTTCCGGCTGGTGATCAGCCTGAGGCTATCGAGGAGATTGTCCGCCGGATAGAGCGTGGCGATAAGGACGTGGTGCTCCTTGGCGCGACCGGTACGGGCAAGTCAGCCAGCACCGCTTGGCTGATCGAACGGCTGCAAAGACCCACCCTTGTCATTGCTCCGAACAAGACGCTGGCAGCGCAACTGGCCAATGAATTCCGCGAGCTTATGCCCAACAACGCCGTCGAATATTTTGTTTCGTACTACGACTACTACCAACCAGAGGCCTACGTTCCGCAGACGGATACGTTTATCGAGAAGGATTCGAGCGTCAACGACGAGGTTGAGCGACTTCGGCACTCTGCGACAAATTCTTTGCTCACCCGGCGCGATGTAATAGTCGTTGCAACCGTTTCATGTATTTATGGCCTGGGGACTCCGCAAGAATATGTCGATCGCATGGTTTCTCTCCGAGTAGGCGATCACATCGAACGCAATGTCCTGTTACGAAAATTCGTAGATATCCAGTACAAGCGCAATGACATGGCATTTGAGCGTGGAACCTTTCGGGTCCGCGGAGACACCATCGAGATAATTCCAATGTACGAAGAACTCGCTCTACGGATCGAGATGTTCGGCGATGAAATCGAACGCATCACCACCCTCCATCCGTTGACCGGAGAAATCGTTCGCGATGAGACCGAAATGTATGTCTTTCCGGCAACGCACTACGCCGCCGGTCCTGAAACCATGAAACGCGCGATCGTCGATATCGAAGAGGAACTCGAGGGCCAGTTGGCTAACTTCGAGCGTCAAGGTAAGTTGCTGGAGGCCCAGCGGCTGCGCATGCGCACCACCTTCGACATCGAGATGATGCAGAATCTGGGCTTCTGCTCCGGGATCGAGAACTATTCGCGTCACATCGACGGTCGGGCAGCTGGTTCGGGACCAAACTGCCTTCTCGATTACTTCCCCGAGGACTTCCTTTTGGTCATTGATGAATCCCATGTCACCGTGCCGCAGATCGGTGCGATGTTCGAGGGTGATGCCTCGCGCAAGCGCACCTTGGTCGAACACGGATTCCGACTCCCCAGCGCGATGGACAACCGACCTCTTCGCTGGGACGAGTTCTTGGAGAGAGTGGGGCAGAAGGTATACCTCTCTGCCACCCCGGGACCGTACGAACTCGGCAAAGTCGACGGCGACGTAGTAGAGCAGGTAATCCGACCTACCGGTTTGGTGGATCCCAAGATTGTCGTGAAGCCAATCAAGGGACAGATAGACGACCTACTTCACGAGATCAATCTGCGCGCGGAGCGGAATGAGCGCGTCCTTGTAACTACCTTAACCAAGAAGATGTCCGAGGACCTCACAGATTATCTCCAAGAGCGGGGCGTGCGCGTTAGATATCTTCATTCAGAGGTCGACACATTGAGACGGGTGGAGTTGCTGCGCGAACTTCGTTCGGGGGAGTACGACGTACTCATCGGCATCAACCTCCTTCGTGAAGGCCTAGATCTACCTGAAGTTTCCTTAGTCTCGATCCTCGATGCGGATAAAGAGGGATTCCTCCGCTCTGCCACCTCCCTTATCCAGACGATCGGTCGAGCAGCGCGAAATGTTTCTGGCGAAGTTCATATGTACGCCGACAATATGACCAAGTCGATGGCAAAGGCGATCGACGAGACGAACCGAAGACGGGCGAAGCAGGTTGCATACAACCTCGAACGCGGCGTCGACCCCCAACCGCTGCGAAAGAAGATTGCCGATATTACAGATCTGATCAATCGAGAGAGCGAGGATACCGAAGCGCTGCTCTCGGCCTCTGGTCGAAGTGCGCAAAGATCACGAACCCCAGCTATTGGAGTTCACACAAAATCTTTGACGACACTGCCGCGCCAAGAACTCTTGGCATTGATAGAGTCCCTGACTGACCAGATGAGATCGGCCGCAGGTGATCTGCAATTTGAATTGGCTGCTCGTCTGAGAGATGAAATCAAAGATCTCAAACGTGAACTTCGAGGCATGGAAACGGCAGGAGTCTAGGAAACATGGCTGACCACCTCATTGTTCGCGGTGCGCGCGAGCACAATCTCAAGAACGTCTCCATAGAGCTGCCACGCAATTCCCTCGTTGTGTTCACGGGACTTTCCGGTTCGGGTAAATCAAGCCTGGCCTTCGACACGATCTTTGCCGAAGGTCAACGCCGTTACGTCGAGTCTCTCTCTGCCTACGCCCGTCAGTTCCTTGGGCAAATGGACAAGCCAGATGTGGATTTTATCGAAGGTCTCTCTCCTGCCGTCTCCATTGATCAGAAGTCGACCAACCGGAACCCCCGCTCTACCGTTGGCACCATTACTGAGGTGTACGACTATTTACGATTGCTTTTTGCGCGAGCGGGCCGTCCGCATTGTCCCAACTGCGGAAAACCGGTTTCACGACAGAGCCCGCAGCAGATTGTGGACCAGATTCTGGCAATGCCAGCTTCGACGAAATTTCTGGTTTTGGCCCCGGTTGTTCGGGCGAGAAAAGGCGAGTTCGTCGATTTATTTCAGGAGTTGATATCGCAAGGTTATTCAAGGGCACGGGTCGATGGAAACGTCATCCAACTTTCAGACCTGCCAAAGTTGAAGAAGCAGGAGAAGCACACCATTGAAGTTGTGGTGGATCGGTTGACCGCAAAGGCGGATTCTAAGAATCGACTGACCGACTCAATCGAGACCGCCTTGCGACTGGCTCAGGGCATCGTGCTTCTGGATTTCGTCGATGCCGAAGGCAGTGAGAAGGAACGCACTTACAGCGAACACCTTGCTTGCCATGATTGCGAACTCTCTTTCGAGGAACTTGAACCGCGTTCCTTCTCCTTCAATTCACCCTTTGGCGCCTGTCCCGCCTGTACTGGTATCGGCACAAAACTTGAAGTCGATCATGACCTCATTGTTCCGGATGATTCGATATCAATTAACGAAGGCGCCATCGCGCCATGGTCGACTGGGCAGACTTCGGAGTATTTCCTCAGACTTCTTGAGGCACTCTCTGGAGAAGTTAAATTCTCGCTCGACAATCCATGGAAGAAACTTTCGGCTAAAGCAAAAGAAGCCATTCTCCACGGTTATGAGTACGAAGTTCATGTCAAGTACAAGAATCGATATGGTCGTGTCCGCAACTATTCGACTGGCTTTGAAGGAGTAGTGCCTTTCATCCATCGTCGACATGCCGAGACCGACAGTGACTACAGTCGTGACAAGTACGAGGCATATATGCGCCAGATACCGTGCCCCGTGTGCAAGGGGGCGCGCCTCAAGCCAGAAGTACTTGCGGTCACAGTTGGCGGAAAGAACATCGCGCAGATCTGCGAACTCTCGATCGCTGACTGCGCTACCTTCCTTGCCGAAATCGACCTCAATGCACGTGAGAGTCAGATTGCCGAACGTGTCATGAAGGAAGTCCACGCACGCCTGGGATTCCTCCTCAATGTCGGTCTTGACTACCTTTCTCTCGAGCGGCCCGCCGCGACTCTCTCCGGGGGCGAGGCACAGCGAATTCGCCTTGCCACACAAATCGGCTCCGGACTAGTTGGTGTTCTGTATGTGTTGGACGAGCCCAGCATCGGTCTCCATCAACGAGATAATCGGAGACTGATCGAGACGCTCACGAAGTTACGCGACCTCGGAAACACCCTGATAGTCGTGGAGCACGACGAAGAGACGATTCGGGCGGCCGATTGGATTGTCGATATCGGCCCGGGGGCGGGAGAGCACGGCGGCAAAGTCGTTGTCTCAGGGGATTACCAATCCCTCATTGAGTCCGCCGAATCGATCACCGGCGCCTACTTATCGGGCCGTAAAGCAATTTCCATCCCCGAGCTTCGTCGGCCAACCGATCCCAAGCGCCGCCTTGTCATAAAGGGCGCGAAAGAGAACAACCTCAAGGATATCGAGGTTGGGATTCCTCTCAGCGTTTTCGTAGCCGTGACCGGGGTCAGCGGTTCTGGAAAATCTACTCTTATCAACGACATTCTTTACTCGACCTTGGCAAACAAACTCAACGGCGCCCGCTTGGTTCCCGGTCGGCACCGCACCGTCACCGGAGTGGATCTGCTCGACAAAGTCGTCCACGTTGATCAATCACCAATTGGCCGTACACCGCGCTCGAATCCTGCAACATATACAGGCGTCTTCGACAAGATACGCGCACTATTTGCCGAGACATCGGAGGCGAAGGTCCGGGGCTACTTGCAGGGACGTTTCTCCTTCAACGTGAAAGGTGGCCGCTGCGAGAACTGTGCCGGCGACGGGACGATCACGATTGAAATGAATTTCCTTCCCGATGTCTACGTCCCATGCGAGGTCTGCCATGGCGCACGGTATAACCGCGAAACTCTCGAAGTTCATTACAAAGGCAAGACGATTGCGGAAGTTCTCGATATGCCCATCGAGCAAGCACGCGAATTTTTCGAGGCCGTTCCTACCATCGCTCGCTTCTTGAAGACTCTCTGCGATGTCGGACTTGGTTACGTGCGTCTAGGCCAATCGGCACCGACTCTGTCGGGAGGAGAGGCGCAACGCGTGAAACTTGCAACGGAGTTGCAGAGAAGATCCACAGGGCGCACGATCTATGTTCTGGATGAGCCCACCACGGGTCTGCATTTTGAAGATGTAAGCAAGCTCCTAGGTGTTCTCAATCGTCTCGTCGATACCGGCAACACCGTCGTAGTCATCGAGCACAACCTCGACGTCATTAAGTGCGCAGACTGGGTGGTGGATATGGGACCTGAGGGAGGATTCCGCGGCGGCACCGTAGTTGCCCAAGGCACGCCCGAAGACGTTGCCTTGAATGAGAAGAGCTACACGGGCCACTACCTTTCTGGCATCCTCAAGACAAATCGAGCGATTGCGTAATAGCAAGACTCATGGCAGAGCCGAGTAGTTATCGCCCTAAAGATATTCCGCCGCTTCCGGGCGTATATCGATTCTTCAATGCCGACGGCAAGATCATCTACGTCGGAAAGGCACTCAGCCTGAAGGCTCGATTGAGCAACTACTTTCAGGGCAACCTCCCCGAGCGTACTTACAGGATGGTGCACGAAGCCGTCCGAGTCGAGTGGACGATCGTCAATACCGAAGTTGAAGCATTGCAGTTGGAGTTCTCCTGGATCAAGCAATTTGATCCGACCTATAACGTGCAGTTTCGCGACGATAAGTCTTATCCATATCTGGCGATTTCATTGAGCGACGACTATCCCAAAGTCTTCATCACAAGGAAGCAGAAACGCCCTGGGGTCAAATACTTCGGTCCGTTCACCCATGCAGGCGCATTACGGAGCACCTTCGATGTCGTGCTGAAAGTATTTCCGGTCCGATCGTGTACTGACGGTAATTTTCAGAGAGCCCGCAGAACCAATCGCCAATGCCTGTTGGGGGATATCGGCAAGTGCGCTGCGCCGTGCGTTGGTTGGATATCCCAAGCGGATCACATGAAATTAGCCCAGCGACTAGTGGATTTCATGGACAGCGGAGTGAGCGACATCGTGCCCACTTTGCAGAAAGAGATGGCTCTAGCGGCGTCGGCTCAGGAGTACGAGCGCGCTGCAAAGATCCGTGATCAAATTTCGGCGATGGAACGTGTTCGTGAATCATCTGAGGCCACCTTGCCTGACAATTTGTCAGCGGATGTACTGGCCATTCATCGCGAAGGACCGCATTCTGCCGGGTCGATCTTCATGATCCGGGGAGGTTCCATCAAAGGCTCGCGGTCTTGGCTCCTCGATCAGAAGAATGCACTTGAAGGAGAAGATGATATTTCGGCGTTATTCGCCTCAGTTTACGGCGCGCATGCTGGCGAGAAAGCGGGGACCAATATTCCTGCGGAGATACTCATCAATGAATTGCCCAAAGACATTGACGTTCTCGAGTCCTGGTTGGGTTCTTTGCGTGAGGGCAAAGTGGAGATCAAAGTCCCGCAAAGAGGAGAGAAAGTCGAGATTCTCAACACTGTCGCACGCAATGCTCACTATGCCTTGATTCAGTCGGTTAACAAGCGTTCGGCCGACAGCGCAGTGAGTGGCAAAGCGCTGATCGAGATTCAGGAAGCACTCAGTCTCGAACGCCCACCCCTGCGCATCGAGTGTTACGACATTTCCAATATCTCTGGCACCTCTGTCGTTGCGTCAATGGTGGTTTTTGAGGACGGAGTCGCTAAGAAGAGCGAATACCGCCGGTTCATCATTGACACCACAACCGCGTGGGACGATACCCGCGCCATTCATCAAGTACTAACTAGAAGGCTGAAGAGGCTTGCTGACGAGCGCGAAGTAGATTCGGCCGAGGTGCTTGAACAAGGCGGAGCGCAGAAGAAGTTCTCATATCCTCCAGAATTGATCGTGGTGGATGGTGGTGCTCCGCAAGTAGCTGCTGCTGCCCGTGCCCTTAACGAGATAGGAATGTCGGACATCGCATTATGTGGATTGGCAAAGCGGCTGGAAGAAGTTTGGCTTCCGAATCAGAGTGACCCCCTTATTCTTCCGCGCACCAGCGAAGGCCTCTATTTGCTGCAGAGAGTTCGTGACGAAGCGCATAGATTTGCCATCACTTTTCACCGGTCAAGACGATCTGCGGTGATGCTCGAATCCCTCCTTGATGAAATTCCACATTTGGGTCAGGTACGCCGAGCAGCTCTTCTTAAACGTTTTGGTTCGGTGGCAGCTCTTAGGCGAGCCACCTTGAAAGAGGTGGCCGAAGTTCCGGGAATCGGCCCCACAATTGCAGAAGTTATCGTGCGAAGTCTCGAGAACGAACGCACCGTTGCATTTGATGCTCAGACGGGGGAGATCCTTGAGGGTTCTTGACAGATACAGGAGGATGAAGGCGCGATGAAACAAGAACGTGAAGTATTGATCCTTACGGGAATGTCCGGTGCAGGACGTTCCACGGTCGCCCACGCTCTTGAGGATTTAGGTTGGTATGTAGTCGACAACGTTCCTGCCGCGCTCTTGCCGGCGTTGGTGGCTCAGACCGACGCAGAGTCGATTCCCTCCATGGCGGTCGTAGTTGATGTGCGGAGCGGTAGGTTTTTCGATGACCTCAACAATGCCCTCGTGCAATTGGCCGCGGATGGCGTGCCGCATCGTCTGCTCTTTCTCGATGCGACCGACCAGGCACTCGTACAACGTTTTGAATCCACTAGGCGACCTCATCCTCTGCAAGGTTCTGATCGCATTGTCGACGGAATCGCTCGCGAGAGAACACGCCTGGAGGATCTGCGATCGCGTGCCGAAGTTGTTATCGACACGAGTAATCTCAATGTTCACCAATTGGAAAAACGCGTCGGAGAAATATTCGCGTCGGGACAGAGTCACGGAGTACGTGTCAATGTTCTTTCCTTTGGGTACAAATATGGCGTGCCTGTAGATGCTGACCTCGTTCTCGACTGTCGCTTCATTCCCAATCCCCACTGGGTTCCCGAACTGCGTGCTCAAACTGGCCTTAATGATGCGGTAAGCAGGCACGTTCTTTCCTCACCCGGTGTGACCGATTTCGTTGACAGTTATGTCTCGCTGCTCAATCAGATGGCGGAGGGATACTTGCGAGAGGGCAAGAAATATGTGACGTTAGCTGTGGGCTGCACCGGCGGGAAACATCGAAGTGTTGCAATCTCCGAAGCGATAGCCGATCGCTTGAACAAGAGCAAAGGTCCAACTGCTATTGAGGCGCACGCAATCCACCGCGATGTAGGACGCGAATAGTGCCGCATAAAGTCGTTGCTCTCGGGGGAGGACACGGACTTGCCGCGACCCTGGCCTCTCTTCGCAAGATAACCTCCTCGATTACGGCGATCGTGACGGTTGCCGATAATGGCGGTTCCAGTGGTCGTTTACGGCAAGAGTTTCCGATCTTGCCACCGGGGGATTTGCGGATGGCATTGGCAGCCCTGTGTTCAGATGATGAATGGGGTCGCGAGTGGGCCAGGATCATGCAACATCGCTTTACTGGTGAGGGTTCGTTGCATGGTCACGCCGTTGGCAATTTGCTTCTTGCGGCATTGTGGGATCGAGATGAGGATCCTGTCGCAGGACTTGATCGAGTTGCATCACTTCTCAAAGTAGTCGGACGAGTACTTCCTATGGCGTCTCAACCCTTGGATATTGAGGGCACCTTTCAGGAAGGTGGGAGGCTGACGGTCATTCGCGGGCAGGTAGAGGTAGCTCGTGCAAAAGGAAAACTTGAGTCTTTGCGCATAATCCCGCAGGATCCGCCTTCCCGGCACGAGGCTCTGACCGCGATATCCGAGGCAGACTGGATCACGATGGGGCCAGGGTCGTGGATCTCATCAGTCTTGCCCCATCTTCTGGTGCCCACGCAGCGACGGGCCTTGGTAGAAAGCAAGGCGAAGCGGATAGTGATGCTGAACTTGGATGCTGTTCCAGAATTATCGGGAAATGAATACGCCGGCTACACGCCAGAGGAGCACCTCGGTCTAATACGTCGGTACGCCCCGGATTTCACGGCCGATTACGTCATCGCTGACTTCTCAGTGGTTCGCGATAGCCAGTCACTTGAGAATCAGGTGAGAGAGATGGGCGGCCAGCTCATCACGGCTGACCTTCGCAAAGCAGTTGGAAGTATTCACCATGATGTCGAAAAATTAACTTCGGTTTTTGGTCACATCATGTCCGATAGCCTGATTGGATAAGCACATGGCCATGACCGCAGCGGTGAAGGATGAACTCACCAGACTTGCCGTAACCAAACCATGTTGTCGCAAGGCCGAGGTATCTGCGCTGCTCCGCTTTGCGGGCGGACTGCATCTGGTGGCCGGCAAGATTTTGGTGGAAGTCGAACTTGATGCGGCGCAGAGTGCCAGACGGCTCCGTAAAGACATTGCCGATGTGTACGGCCATGAGAGCGACCTCGCGGTCCTTTCATCAAGTGGTCTGCGAAAAGGTTCACGCTATGTGGTTCGCGTTGTAAAAGACGGCGAAGCCCTCGCGCGCCAGACCGGTCTGGTCGATGCAAACGGGCGACCAGTCAGAGGTCTGCCGCCGCAAGTAGTCTCTGCGGCAATTTGCGATGCGGAGGCGGCTTGGCGGGGGGCTTTCATTGCGCATGGTTCACTCACAGAACCCGGGCGATCATCCTCATTAGAGATCACATGTCCTGGTCCTGAGGCGGCATTGGCCCTTGTTGGATCCGCGCGCCGACTTGGCATCACCGCAAAGGCCAGAGAAGTTCGCGGCGTCGACCGCGTTGTCATTCGAGATGGCGATGCCATCGGTATTTTGCTCACCCGCCTGGGAGCCCATGAGAGCGTCCTTGCTTGGGAAGAGCGCAGAATGCGTCGGGAAGTGCGCGCCACGGCAAATCGCCTAGCGAATTTCGACGACGCCAATTTGCGCCGCTCAGCCCGTGCCGCGGTCGCCGCATCCGCGCGAGTTCAGCGGGCGATGGAGATTTTGGGCGATCAGATCCCCGAGCATCTGAAGGAGGCTGGCGAACTTCGGATCACCCATGGTCAGGCGAGCCTGGAAGAGCTCGGCTCTCTGGCCTCGCCTCCGATGACCAAAGACGCCATCGCCGGACGAATCCGCCGCCTTTTAGCAATGGCGGACAAACGGGCTGCAGAACTGGGAATTGCCGATACCGAGGCCGGGCTTTCGCCAGACTTGCTTAACTAATCGTCTCTCTTTGCGCGTAAAAAGTGACGATTTACGCTCACATTTGGTGAATTAGAACACCTCAAGGCGGCTAGCAGATTCCTCAATGATAGGGTTTACCACGCACCCCAGCGCTGTGGCTCTTTTCCTGCCCACCCCTTTTAGAGAACCTAGTGGGGAACCTAGTGGGGACTACGACTAAGCGAGGTTTACTGTGACTGCTGTTGGAATTAACGGATTTGGCCGAATTGGACGGAACTTCTTCCGCGCCGCGCTGACTTCACCAGATATCGAGATTGTTGGAATCAACGACCTGACGGACAACGCCACGTTGGCCCACCTTCTCAAGTACGACTCAATCCTCGGCCGCCTCGGTCTAGAGGTTTCTTACACCGCCGACACGATCACCGTAGGCGGCAAGACCATCAAGGTATTCGCCGAGCGTGATCCAGCCGCCCTTCCATGGGCATCGGTGGGCGCCGACGTGGTTCTCGAGTCCACCGGTCATTTCACCAAGGCGGCTGACGCCAAGAAGCACATTGCTGCCGGAGCCAAGAAGGTCATCATCTCAGCTCCCGCCACGGATGAGGACGTCACCATCGTTATGGGCGTCAACGACGATAAATACGATCCAGCCAACCATCACATCATCTCCAACGCGTCCTGCACGACCAACTGCCTGGCGCCTATGGCCAAGGTCCTCAATGACCAATTCGGAATCGTTCGCGGCTTGATGACCACTATTCACGCGTACACAAATGACCAGGTAATCCTGGATTTCCCCCACAAGGATCTACGTCGCGCTCGCGCCGCGGCAACCAACATCATCCCAACCTCAACCGGTGCAGCAAAGGCGATCAGTCTGGTTCTGCCCGAGTTGAAGGGCAAGCTTGATGGATACGCGATGCGAGTTCCGGTCCCAACCGGCTCGGTTACCGACTTGACGGTCGAACTTGCCAAGGAGGCCACTGCGGCCGATATCAATGCTGCGATGAAAGCCGCCGCAACAAGCGGCCCACTCAAGGGCTACCTGTCCTACACCGAGGATCCAATCGTCTCCTCTGACATCGTCACCGATCCCTCCTCATGTATCTTCGATTCAGGGCTGACCAAGGTCATCGGATCGACGGCAAAGGTGGTTGGTTGGTACGACAACGAATGGGGCTACTCGAACCGCCTCGTCGACCTCATCAAATTGGTTGGTCGCGATCTCTAATGTCTTCATCACTTGCGGGACTTGAGATCGCAGGTAAACGGGTCTTCCTCCGTTGCGATCTCAATGTTCCTCTCAAAGACGGTGTCATCACCGACGACGGACGTATTCGCGCATCGTTGCCCACCATTAAGTTCTTGCTTAATGGTGGTGCATCGATCGTCATTGGCGCTCACCTTGGCCGTCCAAAGGGCGAAGTAAAACCTGAACTTTCATTAGCTCCGGTTGCTGCACGATTGTCAAAACTGCTGGGCACATCCGTTGAATTCGCGGGAGCGGGCGATGACTTTTCGAGTAAAGCGAAATCGCTCGGTGCAGGGCAGATTCTCTTGTTGGAAAATCTGCGATTCAATGACGCCGAAACCAGTAAAGATGAGGCCGAGCGGGTCGCATTCGCCAAGGAGATTGCTGCTTTAGTTGATGCTTACGTCGGTGACGGTTTCGGAGCCGTTCACCGCAAGCACGCCTCTGTTTTTGACCTTCCCAAACTGCTTCCGCATGCCGCTGGATTTTTGATTGATGCCGAGGTGAAAGTCCTCAAGCAATTGACCCAGGATCCGCAAAGGCCTTATGGCGTCGTGCTCGGTGGTGCCAAAGTCTCAGACAAGATCGGGGTAATCTCGAACTTGCTCGATAAAGTCAACGTTCTGGCTATTGGCGGCGGAATGGTTTTCACCTTCCTCGCAGCTCAAGGAAAAGGCATTGGGACCTCACTCGTTGAAGTCGAACTGCTTCCAACGGTCACCGACCTCATTGCGCGCGCCAAAGAAAATGGTGTCACACTTCATTTGCCTACAGACATTGTCGTCGCCCCAAAATTCTCTGCGGATGCCCCCGCGACAATCGTTGCTGCCGACTCCATCCCGAACGATCAGATGGGGCTAGACATCGGTCCAGAATCGGCGAAAGCCTTCGCTACTGCAATCATTGGATGCAAAACTGTTTTCTGGAACGGACCGATGGGCGTTTTTGAATTCCCAGCATTTGCGGCCGGTACCAAAGTGGTTGCAGAGGCGTTAACAAAAGTCGCGGGAATTTCAGTAGTTGGCGGGGGAGACTCAGCCGCTGCCGTTAGAGCCCTTGGATTTGCCGACACCGATTTTGGCTACATTTCCACGGGTGGCGGCGCCTCGCTTGAATACCTTGAAGGCAAGGAACTTCCTGGCCTGCAAGCTCTCGGTCTGTAAAGACTTTCAAAAACCAAAGGAGAAATAATGCGCAAGCCGTTGATGGCTGGTAACTGGAAGATGAATCTCAATCACCTTGAGGCCATCGCAGTGACACAGAAGCTTGTCTATAGCCTTGACGACAAGGACTATGACGCGGTCGATGTCGCAGTTCTTCCTCCCTTCACCGACATTCGTTCGGTACAGACTCTGGTTGATGGCGATCGCCTTCGTTTGCTTTACGGTGCGCAAGATATTTCTCCGGAGAGCGCAGGCGCATTCACTGGAGACATTTCTGGATCGATGTTGGCTAAACTTGGCTGCACTTTCGTCATTGTCGGTCATAGTGAGCGACGAACAATTCATCGTGAAGACGATGCTCTGGTGAATCGGAAGATCAAGGCGGCTCTGGCTAACGACCTCACTCCAATCTTCTGTGTGGGTGAGGATTTATCCGTAAGAGAAGCCGGTACCCATGTTTCCTACGTCATTCGACAGATTCGCGCTGGACTTGCGAATTTGAGCAAGCCCGATCTCAAGAAGATCGTCATCGCCTACGAACCTATTTGGGCAATCGGTACTGGAAAGACAGCTACCGCAGAGGATGCCCAAGAGGTCTGCAGCGCGATACGAGGAGAGATCGAGGCGATTGGCTCTCCCGAGATTGCCCAGGCAATGAGGATCCTCTACGGCGGTTCGGTCAAATCCTCCAATATCGCCGAAATCATGAAGCAGCCGGATGTAGACGGAGCCCTTATTGGCGGGGCGAGCCTGGATCCTGAGGAATTGGCCCGGATCGCCAAGTTCTATAAATAAGGTGCAGGTGCGTTATCCTTCTCCTCTACTGGTTTGCGAACTAGCAAGGACCAATAAGGGGTAAAAATGAAACTGGCTCTGTCCATTCTGCTCGTGATCACGAGCGTCCTGATGGTACTTCTGGTCCTGTTGCATAAGGGCAAGGGCAGCGGGCTCTCCGATCTCTTTGGCGGCGGGGTCTCCTCGAACTATGGCGGGTCCTCTGTGGTCGAACGTAACCTCGACAGAATTACCATCGTGGTGGGCGGTCTCTGGTTCGCCGGTGTCGTTGCTCTGAGTTTGGCCCTTAAGTAGGTCGCATTCGGCATGGGTACGGATTGACGGAATTTTCTACAATCGTGAAGGTGTAACTACAACAGGGAGTAAAGATGGCAGGCGGAAGCGCAATTCGGGGTAGTCGCGTCGGTGCAGGCCCAATGGGCGAGGCCGAGCGCGGAGAATCGATCGGCCGATTCCAAATTTCTTACTGGTGTGCCAATGGGCACGAGACCCGTCCCTCCTTTGCAGAGGACGCAACTGTGGTCATCCCGGATGAGTGGGACTGTCCTCGCTGTGGTTACCCGGCCGGTCGTGACAAGGCCAATCCGCCCAGCCCCATCAAGAACGAGCCATACAAGACCCACTTGGCTTATGTGAAAGAGCGTCGCAGCGATGCTGAAGGACAGAAGATCCTAGAAGAGGCTCTTCGCAAACTTCGCGGAGAAGACGAAGACTAAATAATCGCTCTTGCCGCGCTGAGGATTTCAGCGATGCCGTTGTCTCGGTCGCGCAGATGAAGGCGTACAACGGTCAATCCTCGCGATGACAGGGCCTGCCCATCACCTAATGCCTGTGCGGCGATGAGGGTTTTGAAAGTAAATTCTTTTCCCGGGATTTCGATATCAAGGCTGGGTTCACCAGTGATTTGAAGGAATACACCGTTTTGCTGCCCACCTTTATGGAACTGACCAGTTGAGTGCAGAAAACGAGGACCCCAACCGAAGGTCACCGGCCGCGAACTCTTTTCAGCCAGTATCCGTCGCAATTGAGCTAGCTCCTCGTCACCCTTTCGATCCAGGTATGCCATGACTGCTATGTAACCGTCGGGGGAGACGGCGTCAATGACCTTTGTTAGCGCATCTTGCACTGTCGATGCGTCGGCGAAGATCTCTACTGCACCATCAACGAAATTAGGGGTGAACTTCGGAAGTTTGCCTGCCCAGGCGGTAAGTAGTGAGGCGGTCTGTTCTTTTGCCTCGGTCACGTTCGGCTGATTAAAGGGGTCTATCTCCAATGCAAACCCAAGAAGGGCAGTAACCCACTCCCAGAAAATAAACTGCGAACCCAAGTCACCCTCGATGACCAAGTCGCTCTTGCCTGAGAAAGAAATTCGCATACCTTCACCGCCGATCGGCGACGATTGTGATTCGAGCACAATTGGCAGCCGACCGACCTTTTCTTTTCCCGTTGACTCGGCAATGAGTTGTTCGATCCAATCAGAAAGACCCGGCATTCCAGAGTCTGTATCACTAAAGGCAAGGTATTGGCCGGATTGGTAGGCCAACATGAATGCCGCTGCAACTGCCGGGGATTGATTGCCTTGGAAAGAGGGGAGAACGTCACTCGCCGCATCCAGGAGAACTGACACATCAATGCCCAGCAAGGCTGCGGGAACCAATCCAAATGCCGTGAGCGCGCTGAAGCGCCCACCTACGTTGGGATCAGCATTGACGACGGCGAAACCGCGAGTTCGTGCATCTTTGTCCAGAGGAGAACCGGGATCGGTAACGATCACCATGTGATCTGTTGGATTGAGTCCGGCGTTCGTGAATTGCCATTCGAAAAGTGCTCGCTGCGACGCAGTCTCGACGGTCGAGCCCGACTTCGAGCTCACGACGACAACGGTCTTGGAAAGATCCCCGTTCAAGGCGTGTGCAATGTAATCCGGGTCTGTACTGTCCAGCACGAACAAGTCCTTCTCGAACGATGCCGCGATAACTTCAGGAGCCAATGAGGAACCGCCCATTCCGCACAGCACCACACGGCTGAATGCGCGATACCTTGCCGCGAGAGCATCTAATTCAGGAAGAAGCGCACGGGATGTTTGTGGACTATCCACCCAGTTGAGTCGAATCGATGCTTCTTCCTGGGCGGCAGGGCCCCACGAAGAAGCGTCCTTCTCCGCGATTTTCTGACTTGCTTGGACAAGTGCAAGGAAGCGGGGATCATAAGGATCGATCTTCGAAGTCTGAGACCCGTGTAATAAAATCATGCGTTCAGTGCCTTTCCGACATTCGCTAATAGTTCGTTCCAGGCATCTGCGAACTTCTTGACACCGTCTCTTTCCAATTCGTTCGTCACATCGTTCATTGAAACACCAACTTCTTCTAACAAGAAGAAGACCGATTGTGATTTTGCGTACTCTGCCTCGAGAGTGACTTCTCGAAGTACGCCATGATCAATGACAGCATCCAATGTTGCCTGCGGCATCGTGTTTACAGTGTTGGGCGCAACCAGATCCAATACGTATCGGGTGTCGTCATAGGCTGGATCCTTGACCCCGGTTGATGCCCAGAGGGGTCGCTGGATACGTGCGCCATTACTTTCAAGGGCTTTCGATCGCGGTGTTGCAGAGAGGGCTTCAAATGCTTGATAGGTGAGGACGGCATTGGCGATCGCCGCCTTCCCAAGCAACGCAGTTGACGATGGTGAGTTGTTCGCCTTCAAGATGGCGTCGACGGCCGTGTCGACTCGGCTTACGAACAGGGAGGCCACAGATGTCACCTCCGAAATGCTTTTACCAGCAGCCAACCTGAGTTCCAGGCCCTTCATGAAGGCTTCAAAGACCTTAACGTAGCGTTCGACGGAGAAGATGAGGGTCACGTTTACGCTGATGCCATCTGCAAGGAGTGCCGTGATCGCATCCAGTCCTTCTAGCGTTGCGGGGATCTTGATCATCACATTTGGACGGTCGACCAATTTCCATAATTCACGCCCCTGCTTGATTGACTCTTCAGTTTCGTGAGCCAATCTCGGATCAACCTCAATGCTCACTCGACCGTCTATGCCATTGCTAACCTCGAATATTGGAGCAAACAAATCGCAGGCGCTTCGCACATCATCAGTCGTCAAGACCTGCACAACCTCTTCCACTGAGTGAGCCTTGAGGGCGGCGATACTCGACGCATATTCGGCGCCATGAGAAATTGCAGAGTTGAAGATGCTCGGGTTTGTTGTAACGCCAACTACGTTGTTATGCGCGATGCGATAGGGCAAACTATGCGCGTCCTCGCCGGTGATCTTGCTGCGAGATAGGTCATCGAGCCAGATAGATGTCCCTGCACTTGAAATCTGATCGGTAATCAAGAAAGCCTCCCCATAACTTCTTCGACGATTCGCTCGGCGGTAAATCCGAACTGCTTGAAAAGGGTTGCGGCTGAAGCTGATGCACCGAAATGCTCAAGCGATATCGAGAAGCCCTGGTCTCCCAAATAATCTCGCCAACCTTGAGCAATACCTGCCTCAATGCTGATTTTGACTCCCACTGATTTGGGGAGCACCTCGTCTTTGTAGGCTTGGCTCTGTCGATCGAACCATTCCAAGCAGGGCGCACTCACAACTCTCGTTGGGATTCCCTGAGATTCAAGGGTTGCTTGTGCTGATACCGCAAGGGAGACTTCCGAGCCTGTAGCTATCAAAATTGCCTTTGGATCCGAACTCGATTCCTTGAGAATGTAAGCGCCTTTTTCGACTCCGCGGGCACTTGCGAATGTCCTGCGGTCGAAGACTGGAAGGTTCTGTCGTGAAAGCAGGATTGCGCTTGGCTCGTCTCTTGTCAGAATCACACGCCATGCTTCCGCCGTTTCATTGGCATCTGCCGGTCGAATCACGGACAAGTTGGGGATCGCTCGAAGTGCTGCGATGTGTTCGACTGGTTGATGGGTAGGCCCGTCTTCTCCCAACCCAATTGAGTCATGGGTCCAAACGAATGTCACGCCAAGATTCATGAGTGCAGCCAACCGCACCGCTGGCCTCATGTAGTCGCTGAAGACCAGGAAGGTTCCACCGAAAGTTCGAGTGAGGCCATGCAAGGTGATTCCATTGAGAATTGAACCCATTGCATGTTCGCGAATTCCAAAGTGAATGATCCGGCCATATGGGTTTGCGCCCGACATGGTGCTGCCCGTCGGCAAGAATGAGCCACCGCCTTCGATGGTGGTGTTGTTGCTCTCGGCCAAGTCGGCCGAACCTCCCCAGAATTCCGGGAGCACCTTGGCAATCTGGGCGATCACGTCGCCAGATGCTTTGCGTGTAGCAATCTCTTTTTCCGAGGAGAATTCGGGAATTGCATCGTCCCAATCTGAAGGCAGTGAGCGCTCTCGCAAACGTGAAAGAAGTTGGGCGCGACCAGGGTTGTCAGATTCCCATTTCTTGAATCGTGCATCCCAATCTGCGTGCACGGATGCGCCGCGCGACTTAACGGCACGCACGTGATCGAGGATCTCTTTAGGCATCGCAAACTTCTGTTCTGGGTCAAGTCCAAGTGCGCTCTTGGTCTCGGCAACCTCTGCGTCTCCAAGTGCTGAACCATGGGACTTGGCGGTTCCCTGTGCATGGGGCGCCGGCCAGGCGATGACAGATTTCATCCGAATCAATGTTGGCTTGTCCGTACTGCTCTTGGCCTGCGTCATAGCTTGCTCCAACGCCGGTCGATCTACATTTCCGTCTGGCAGAGCTGCCACATCTATAACGTTCCACCCGTAAGCTCGGAAGCGTGCCGATACATCTTCGGTGAAGGCGACGTGCGTGTCACCCTCAATTGAAATTCGATTGTCATCGTAGATGACGTTAAGTGCGCCTAATCCCTGCGTTCCAGCAAGAGAGGATGCTTCGGCGCTCACACCTTCTTCAAGGTCGCCATCTGAACATATAACCCAGATTTGATGATCAAAAATGCTTGTTCCAACAGGCGCATCGGGATCCAGAAGCCCTCGCTCGTAGCGCGCCGCCATTGCCATGCCAACGCCGTTCGCAACTCCTTGTCCAAGGGGACCGGTTGTTGTCTCCACCCCCGCTGTGTGGCCGTGCTCTGGGTGTCCCGGAGTGAGGGAACCCCACGTGCGGAATTCCTGAAGATCCTTCATTTCCAGACCATAACCACTGTAAAAAAGTTGCGTGTACAAGGTCAGAGAGGAATGTCCACATGAAAGTATGAATCGATCGCGTCCCAACCAGGTGGGGTCATTAGGATCGTGAACGAGGTGTCGCTGGAAGAGAGAGTATGCAAGTGGCGCTAATGCCATTGCAGTGCCGGGATGCCCATTACCCACTTTTTGCACCGCATCCATTGCCAACGCACGCGCGTAAGCGATAGCTCGATCATCAAGATCACTCCACTGCATGAGTTCCTCTTTCATTTCTTCCTTTCCCCGTCCGTCACTTTGTTGCTAGATGTATTCGCCATGCGCTGATCCAAATTAGAGTTACGCCGAGAAGGTGTGCTCCAACAAGGAGTTCTGGCAGACCTTGATAGTACTGAAGAAATCCGATAGCGCCCTGAGCAAGGGCAACTACGCCGAATATGGCAATGCGCCTACGAAGAGACGGATACTGAGAAGTTACAACGAGCATGATGCCCGTGAGAACTACAAGTCCAATCACCAGATCTGCGTGCAACCAGGCGATGAATTGAATGTGGATATGGAAGCGAGGCGCCGAACTGTCACCAGCATTTGGTCCACTTCCAGTGACGACGGTTCCGACGGCGATAACAAGAGCGGTCAATGTCAGGTGCGAGCGCGACAAGATCCGCACGCCGGGGCGCACGCTCGGATAAATACGGGGAGAAGGAGATCGTCTGTCGAACAAGGAGGTTCCAAGGGCGATCAAGATAATGGAGAGAATGAAATGAGATGCGACCGCGATGGGATTCAAATGAGTAAGCACCGTGATTCCGCCCAGCGGAATCTGTAAGAGAATGCCCACAAGTTGGCCAATTGTCAGGGCGCGAATATCAAATCGCTTAAGGCGCAGCACCGCGACGACGGCAATGATGGAAACACTAAGGAGTCCCAGAGTTACGAGGCGATTTCCGAACTCGATCCAGACGTGAAGTTGACCCTGTGCCTGGTGGGGAACTGGGGTGAAAGACCCGCTCGTGCATTTGGGCCAGGTCGGACATCCCAAGCCCGAACCAGTGATGCGGACGGCTCCGCCGGTAACTACCAGGGCCGATTGGAAGAAGAGGAGAAGGCCCAAGATGGGGGAAAGTGCCTTGTCGAGCCGTCCTTTGGGCAGACCCTCCACGCTTAACGCCATGCGGGCAAGCCTAAGTCTTTCCGGGGGGTATGGCAGACAGGGCCGACCCGCTCGCGAGTCCCCAACTGGCGTAAAACGAGGAATTACGACACACTTATGTTGTGAAAAAGATGCCAGCCGGAGAGGTCGAGGATCCCCGTACTCGAGATCTGGTAGCACGCTCAATTCTGGAAAATGGACCGATGAGCGCGGTTGTTCTCGCGGAAAAATTGGGTTTTACCCCCGCGGGTATTAGGCGTCATTTGGATTCCCTAGTCGCCGAGGGTCTCCTCGTTGCCCGAGAGCCGCACATCGTGAATGGCCGAGGGCGGGGTCGTCCCTCCAAGGTCTTTGTCATGAGCGACGCTGGTCGGGAGAAATTTGAACACTCCTATGACGATTTGGCCGTATCTGCTCTGAAATTCCTGCAAACCCAGATGGGTCCGGAGGCGCTGATGGCCTTCGCCAATGCCCATGCTGCAGAAATCGAGCGAACGCTCACCCCCATCATTTCTTCTGAAACCAGTTCGGCGGCACGGGCCGACGCCCTTGCCCAATTCCTGACCGATGAGGGATACGCGGCAACTGTGCTTCCGCGGGCCCATGGCGAGGAACTTTGCCAGCATCACTGCCCAATTGCCCACGTCGCCTCTCAATTCCCGCAGCTGTGCGAAGCCGAGACGCAAGCGTTCTCCAGAGTGTTGGGCACTCACGTCCAACGACTGGCGACTATTGCCCACGGCGATGGAGTCTGCACCACATATATCCCGAATGCTTCGCCGACGACGAATCTTCTACAGACCACACAAACAGGAGGAAATCGATGACAACTGCGCATCCAGAACTTGAAGGCCTTGGCAGATACGAGTACGGCTGGTCAGATTCTGATGCAGCGGGTACCAACTCGCGCCGTGGTCTCAATGAAGACGTTGTTAGAGATATCTCATCGAAAAAATCTGAGCCCCAGTGGATGCTCGATATGCGTCTTAAAGGATTGAAACTTTTCGAAAAGAAACCAATGCCTACGTGGGGATCAGATCTCTCTGGGATCTTCTTCGACACGATCAAGTACTTCGTGCGATCCACGGAGAAGCAGGCGACAACGTGGGACGACCTTCCCGACGAAATTAAGAACACATACGACCGCCTCGGAATCCCTGAAGCCGAGAAGCAGCGACTCGTATCAGGAGTTGCCGCGCAGTATGAGTCCGAAGTTGTTTACCACTCGATTCGTGAGGATTTGCAGAAACAAGGCGTCATATTCCTTGACACTGACACGGCGTTGAAAGAGCACCCCGAGCTTTTCAAGGAGTATTTCGGCACCGTGATACCGGTTGGCGACAATAAGTTTGCTGCACTCAATACATCGGTCTGGTCGGGCGGCTCGTTCATTTACGTGCCAAAGGGCGTCCATGTTGATATTCCTTTGCAGGCGTACTTCCGCATCAACACTGAGAACATGGGGCAGTTCGAGCGCACCTTGATTATCGCGGATGAAGATTCCTACATTCACTACGTCGAAGGCTGTACTGCTCCGATCTACTCTTCCGACTCACTTCACTCGGCCGTCGTGGAAATCATCGTGAAGAAGGGCGCTCGCGTCCGTTACACGACGATTCAGAACTGGTCGAACAACGTGTACAACCTGGTGACCAAGCGCGCTACGTGCGCAGAAGGTGCCACGATGGAGTGGATCGACGGAAACATCGGGTCTAAGGTCACAATGAAGTACCCGGCCGTATTCCTGCTTGGTCCTCACTCAAAAGGTGAGACTCTTTCGATTGCATTTGCAGGAGAAGGACAGCATCAGGATGCGGGAGCCAAGATGGTTCACGCGGCTCCGTATACGTCATCGACCATCATTTCCAAGTCGGTAGCACGCGGTGGTGGCAGGACTTCATACAGAGGTCTTGTTCAAATCCAAGAGGGCGCGCATCATTCCAAGAGCACGGTGAAGTGCGACGCCTTACTTGTCGACACGATTTCACGGTCTGACACATATCCCTATGTGGACATTCGTGAGGACGACGTTTCGATGGGTCATGAAGCGACCGTCTCCAAGATCAGCGACGACCAATTGTTCTACCTCATGTCGCGCGGCCTCTCAGAGGATGAAGCGATGGCAATGATCGTTCGAGGATTCATCGAGCCAATTGCTCGCGAACTTCCGATGGAGTATGCCCTCGAATTGAATCGCCTTATCGAACTACAAATGGAAGGTGCGGTTGGTTGATGTCTGTTCTTGCTACAAATTACCTAACTCCAACGGGCAGGGAAGAGGCGTGGAGGTTCACTCCTTTGAATCGACTCGCTGGGCTTCATGATGGCACGTCCATAAGAAGTGGAATCAAGTCGCTTGCCATGAAGAGCGAACCCCAGCCTGGAGTTCAAGCAACACGTGTACCGCGCGAATTGGTCTCATCGGTTTCGGACTTTGACGATGTGATCGTTGCGAGAGTGCACGCAGAGGCCGAAGACGTCTTTGTGCTGGAAATTGCCGACGAGACTCACGTGACCGAAGCGATTCACCTCCACCGCATAAGCGGGGGTATCGATGGCGCGGAACTTTCCCAAGTTCGTATCACCGTTGGCCAGAATTCCACGGCCACTGTCGTCGTCGAAAACAGCGGCGCTGCGATCCTCGGCGAGGATATAGAAATGATCCTGGCACCCGGTGCCCATCTGACATTTGTGACTTTGCAGGAGTGGTCGAATGACTCGATCCATGCAGCGCGTCATCACGCGATCCTTGACCGCGACTCGACATTCAAGTCAGTCACTGTCACGGTCGGCGGTTCTCTTGTCCGATTGCTTCCGACCGTAGAATTCAGCGGCCCCGGTTCTTTCGCGGACCTCTCTGGCGTCTATTTTGCAACCGAGGGACAGCATCTTGAGCACCGCATTCACATCGATCATGGTATTCCGCAGGCCAAGTCCCGCGTAAATTACAAAGGTGCGCTCTCAGGCGCAGGTGCCCATACAGTGTGGATTGGCGATGTGTTTATTCGTGCGGCTGCCGAAGGAACCGACACTTACGAGCTAAATAGAAATCTTCTTCTAAGTGATGGCGCACGGGCAGATTCCGTGCCCAACCTTGAAATTGAGACAGGGGAGATTGTCGGCGCAGGACATGCGAGCACGACAGGTCGTTTCGATGACGAGCAACTCTTCTACCTGATGTCTCGCGGAATACCCATGGATGAGGCGCGCAGATTAGTTGTACGCGGATTCTTTGCCGAAATCATCGCTCACATTGAGGATGAGGAAATCCAGGAACGTCTTATGGTGCGAATTGACAGCGAACTCGAAAAGGTGGGCCACTAAGAAAATGTCAGATTTGTTTTATTCGCAGCTGGAGCAGAACAAGCCAGTTCGTTTGGAGAAGAATGGCCAGTCGATATGCGTCACTCGAATTGGGGATGAGGTCTTCGCCATTGGTGATACTTGCACCCATTCGGATGCCTCGCTATCTGAAGGCGAAATCACGGGAACCAGGATTGAGTGCTGGTTGCATGGCGCTGAATTTGATCTTCGCACCGGAGTGGCTTTGACACTCCCGGCAGTAGAACCAGTCAAGTCATACCCAGTACATATTGAAGCCGATTCCGTCACCATCGAAATTTAGAACTTACCGAAACCGAAAGAGGAGAAGATGAGCACATTAGAAATTCGTGGATTAGAAGTTTCGGTAAATACCGATAAGGGCGCTATCGAAATTTTGAAGGGAGTGGATCTCACCATTCGTTCCGGCGAGACTCACGCCATCATGGGCCCAAACGGCTCAGGCAAATCCACCCTTGCCTACTCGATTGCCGGTCATCCCAAGTACACCGTCACCGGCGGAAGCGTGACCCTAGATGGGGCCGACGTATTAGCCATGAAGGTCGATGAACGAGCAAAGGCCGGCCTCTTCTTAGCAATGCAGTATCCCGTAGAGGTGCCTGGAGTATCAGTTTCGAACTTTCTACGAACTGCTGCAACGGCACTTCGTGGTGAGGCTCCCAAGTTGCGTACGTGGGTAGGCGAAGTCAAGGCCGCTATGAATGCGCTCAACATGGACCCTGGTTTCTCCGAGCGAAGCGTCAATGAAGGTTTTTCGGGCGGCGAGAAAAAACGCCACGAGATCATGCAGCTTGAGCTGTTACGTCCAAAGATTGCAATCCTTGACGAGACAGATTCGGGTCTTGACGTAGATGCGCTTCGGATTGTCTCCGAAGGGGTCAATCGCGCAAAGGCCGCCAATGATCTCGGAGTTCTGCTCATAACCCACTACACGCGCATACTTCGCTACATCAAACCTGACTTCGTGCACGTGTTTGCCAACGGACACATCGTCGAAGAGGGCGGACCTGAACTCGCAGATAAGCTTGAGGAGAAGGGTTACGCAGAGTACGTCGGTAGCTAACCGATCAACTCATATTCCCATGTCTCTCAATGCAGCCTTGGTTCGTAAGGACTTTCCCATTTTTCAACGCACGATCCGCGGCGAGAATAGGCTGGTGTATCTAGATAGCGGTGCAACCAGTCAGAAGCCGAACGTCGTGATCGATGCGGAGGCAAACTTCTACCGTAACAACAATGCTGCCGTTCACCGTGGTGCCCACCAATTGGCGGAGGAGGCAACCGAGGCATATGAAGGTGCGCGACTCATCGTGGCCAATTTTCTCGGGGCCGAAGCCGAAGAGATCGTCTTCACGAAAAGTGCGACCGAGAGCCTCAATCTTCTTGCATACGCCATGGGAAATGCTCCAATCGGCAACCGCTTTCACTTGGGTGAAGGCGATCGCATTGTCGTCACCGAGATGGAGCATCACGCAAACCTAATTCCTTGGCAGCAGTTATCTAAACGCACTGGAGCAAAACTTTCTTGGTTTGACGTCAAGGACGATGGACGACTTGATTTGAGTGCAATCGATTCAGTAATTACCGATGACACCAGAGTTGTTGCGATCACGCACCAATCGAATGTCCTTGGCACGATCAATCCACTCGAAGCCATCGTCGCGAGAGCCCATGCGGTTGGTGCGGTAGTTGTACTTGATGCCTGCCAATCCGTGCCTCACATGCGGGTGGATGTTAAGTCATTGAACGTGGATTTTTTGGCCTTCTCAGGTCATAAAAGTCTTGGTCCGACAGGAATAGGAGTGCTGTGGGGGAAGGCGGAGCTGCTCGAAGAGTTGCCACCATTCCTCTTCGGTGGCTCGATGATTTCTAGTGCTTCGATGACAGATGCAACGTGGGCGCCAGTGCCACGCAAATTCGAAGCCGGGGTGCCGAACATGGCGCAAGCGGTCGGACTTGGAGCTGCTCTGGAGTACTTGGATCAAATTGGTCTCAACAATATTCACGAACACGAACTTGTTCTTACGGATCGGTTGATACAAGGACTCCAAAACATAGAGGGAGTGAAAATCTTCGGCCCCACCGACACCGAATTGCGCGGCGGCGTTGTGGCGTTCACGGTGCAAGGAGTGCATCCGCATGATGTGGGTCAGTATCTAGACAGCTTAGGCATCGCAGTGCGTACCGGGCATCATTGCGCTTGGCCACTCAATAAGAAATTCGGCATTAATGCCACAGTTAGGGCCTCCATCTACCTCTATAACGATGAGGCAGACATAGATGCGCTAATTGAAGGAGTCCGTGGCGCGAAGAAGTATTTTGGTGATCGCTGATGCAACTGGATAACCTCTACCAGGAAGTGATTCTGGACCATTACAAACATCCCGAGCACAAGGGACTCTCGTCTCAATCAGATGTTCAGGTTCATCATATAAACCCGAGTTGTGGGGACGAACTCACGGTCAATCTCTCCCTCGTCGACGGTCGCATTGTTCTTTCGTGGGACGGAGTTGGGTGTTCGATTTCGATGGCAAGCGCATCAATGATGTCAGGACTTCTCACAGGTAAAACGCTTTCGGAAGCCGCCCCCATCGTTGACTCGTTCGTGGCCCTCATGCAGAGCAAGGGAACGCAGGCAGGGGATGAGGAGATACTGGAGGACGCGGTCGCTTTCGCCGGGGTCTCGAAATACCCAGCCCGTATCAAGTGTGCGCTCCTGGGCTGGATGGCATTCAAAGACGCTGCGGTACAAGTTCAAGGAAGAAAGTCACTAGGCTCATAGAGTTGATAACTGGAGGTAGGGCGCGATGCTGGCAAAGATAGATGATGTGACTGAGGCGATGAAGGATGTCGTCGATCCCGAGCTGGGAATCAATGTGGTGGACCTTGGTCTGATTTACGACATCATGATAGATGAAGGCAATATTGCCATTCTTAACATGACGCTTACGTCGGCGGCTTGCCCCTTGCAAGATGTCATCGAGGATCAGACCCGTGCAGCGCTGTCGCAATTAACCAGTGATGTACGTATCAACTGGGTATGGATGCCGCCATGGGGACCTGACAAGATCACGGACGACGGACGCGAACAATTGCGGGCGCTTGGGTTTACGGTTTAGCTTATGTCGAGTCATGCCGGATGGATGACTTTCCGTTCCATGATGGCCGACCCTTCGGTAAAGAATCAGAAGCTCAAACCCGGAACGGTTCGACGTATAGGTACTTTTGCCAAGCCTTACAAGTGGCAGATCGTCTTCTTCCTTGTAACGGTCGTGGTGGATGCCGTCCTCGTCATCGCAACTCCGCTTTTGCTCCGCCAACTCCTAGACAAGGGTGTCCGATTCCATAACGGGCCTCTCGTGACTCGTTTAGCAATTTTCGTGGGTCTTCTGGCGATAGCTGATTCTCTTATGAGCATCGTGGGTCGATGGTTTTCATCTCGAATTGGCGAGGGATTGATTTACGACCTTCGATCGCGAGTCTTCTCTCACGTGCAGAAGCAGTCGATCGCATTCTTTACTCGTGCTCAGACAGGTGCATTGATCTCGCGCATTAACTCCGATGTCATCGGCGCCCAGCAGGCATTTACAGCAACCCTCTCAGGTGTAGTCAGCAATGTCGTCAGCCTCGTGCTCGTGACTGTCACCATGCTTGTGCTCTCTTGGCAAATCACCATCGTGTCACTTCTTCTGCTTCCGCTCTTTCTGCTACCTACAAAGTGGGTAGGGCGCAAACTCCAAGCCTTGACTAGGCAGTCCTTCCAATTGAATGCCGAGATGTCGAGCACTATGACGGAGCGGTTCAATGTCTCCGGTGCAATGCTGGTCGCCTTGTATGGCGAACCAAAGCGCGAACACGAATATTTCGCAACCAAGGCGCGGCGGGTGGCCGACATGGGGATATCTATCGCCTTGCTCAATCGCATTTTCTTTATCGCGCTGACCAGTGTTGCGGCCATCGCCACCGCGTTTGCTTACGGAATTGGCGGCCACCTAGCGATTTCCGGAGCCATAACGGTGGGCACATTCATGGCAGTCACGGCATTGCTCGGGCGCCTCTACGGTCCTCTCACAGCGCTATCGAATGTACGAGTAGATGTGATGACCGCCCTGGTTTCTTTTGAGCGGGTTTTCGAAGTCCTTGATTTGATTCCCATGGTTCAGAACAAGGTCGGCGCAACTGACTTGCCACCAGGAAATCCGAGTGTTGAATTTCGCAATGTAGGTTTTGCCTATCCACGGGCTGAAGAAATATCTCTCGCGTCCCTTGAATCAGCGTCGCGACCCGAGTTGATCCCGAGCGGTGACGTGCTCAGAGATATTTCATTCGTAGCGCAACCGGGAACTATGACCGCATTAGTGGGGCCATCTGGTGCAGGGAAGACGACTATCAGCGCCCTTATCCCACGGCTCTATGACGTAACTTCTGGTGCACTTCTTGTGGGAGGCGTTGATGTAAGAGAACTTACCCTCGAGAGCTTGAGGCATTCCATCGGTGTTGTGATGCAAGACGCTCATCTTTTTCACGAGACGATCGGCGAGAATTTGAGGTATGCAAAACCAGACGCGACGGAGGAGGAGATGCGAGAGGCATGCGAAGCCGCGCGTATCTGGCCGCTCATCGCTTCTCTACCCAATGGTTTTGACACCATGGTGGGGGAGAGAGGCCATCGACTCTCTGGTGGCGAAAAGCAGCGCCTAGCTATCGCTCGACTTTTGTTGAAATCTCCTGCCGTCGTGATTTTGGATGAGGCGACTGCGCATTTGGACTCAGAGAACGAGGCCCTGGTACATGAAGCGCTGCGAGTAGCTTTACAAGGACGCACCAGCATCGTCATCGCACATCGATTGAGCACGGTGATGGAAGCCGATCAGATACTAGTTTTGGACAAGGGTGCGATAGTCGAGCGCGGTACGCACGAAGAACTCGTCGGTGCGAAAGGGCTGTACGCCGAGCTCTATGCCAGGCAGGACTTAACGAGCACGTCGCAGGAGTAATCGTCCGTATCCGACCAATCCGGCAAAAAATAACCACTGCAGCGCATATGCCATGTGTGGTCCGTCCGTGAGTTCTGGCAACTCAACCGGAACCGCAGGTGTCATCGCAGGATCGGATGCGGTGAGTAAATCAACGTAGAAATTTTCGGTTTTCCCAGAGGTCTTACTCTGTGCATTCCATTTGCTGATTAAGTTCTTACTCCCTGGCGTGATCGCGAAGAATGATCCTTGGGGGAGCGAATCCTCAAGTCTTATGCGTCCCGTTATTGCGACAATGGAAGAGGTAGTTTCCGGCAGTTTCGGAGTTGATGTTGCACTCTTGCCTGGAGCGATCCACCCGCGATCGACCCAGAAAGTGCGTGATCCGCTGTCGGTGAAGAGCGTGAGCAAGTCGAATCCATAGACGCCCTGTGAATACTGGTTACGCAAGAGAATCTGATGTGCAGGGTCGAACCTTCCCGTAATGGAAACCTTGCGCCATTCGGCACCTGAGACATCCTGGCCAATCGCATCCAACGTGGTGATCGGTTGATCGACATGGGATGCGATGACGAAATTGCGATGATGCCTGGCAACCCCTCGCGCATACTGCCAATGACTTGCCCACAGACAGAGCGCTATTAGGGCGAGGGCAAGGATCGTCGTAAAGATTGCGTGGGATTCCTTCCCACGCGGACTAGGGGAGGGTTCTATTTTTGTCATTTATGACTGCAGCGCCGGGCAGAAGGGTCTCTCGTCCAGCGTTCGCCATAACGACTGCAAAATAGGGCAACAGTAAGGCCCCTGCCAGGGCAACCCATCGAAATGGGTTGGGTAGAAATACGGCCGCCACGAAGCAGGCAGTTCGTATCATCATGGAAATGAAATATCGTCTCTGGCGAGCAGGAAGATCGCTGCTGAGGCTGGGTTGAGCAGTGGTGATGTCGTGAATTTCCTCGGCCATGCCACAACAGTACGCTCTTCTTGGGCAAGGGGTCATATACCCAATGGGCCAACCTCGGCGTGGAAATTCCCAGTTACGCCACAGTAGCCAGTAGGTTCTAGCCATGAGCCAACCGATTGCGCTGATCACTGGGGGAAACCGGGGAATTGGCCTAGCCATCGCACAGGACCTCCAGGCCAACGGATTCCACTCGATCATCACCTACCGTTCAGGCACGCCTCCCGAGGGTTTAGCTGCTGTGGTGATGGATGTGACCTCCTCGGAAAGCGTGGATGCCGCCTTTTCTGAGATTGAATCAAAGTACGGAGTTCCCGAGGTGATCGTGGCCAACGCCGGCATCACCCGAGACACGCTGGTGATGCGCATGAGCGATGCCGACTTCGCCGATGTGATCGATGCCAATCTCACCGGCGCATTTCGCGTCGCCCGCCGTGCCACTCGCGGCCTTTTGAAACTGAAGCGGGGCCGGTTGATATTCATCGGCAGCGTTGTTGGCAGTGTCGGTGTGGCAGGGCAAGCCAACTATGCGGCGAGCAAATCGGGTCTGGTGGGAATGGCCCGGTCGTTCGCGCGCGAACTCGGCAGTCGTGGGATCACGGCAAATGTGGTGGCGCCAGGTTTTGTCGAAACCGATATGACGGCCGACCTCGACGAGAAACGCCGGTCGGAAATTTCCGCCTCCGTTCCGCTTGGACGTTTCTGCTCGGCGGAGGAAATCGCACGTGTCGTAAGTTTTATCGCTTCAGAGAAAGCGTCGTATATTACGGGCGCATTGATACCAGTCGATGGTGGATTAGGAATGGGACACTAAAAATGGGGATCCTTCAAGGGAAAAATATTCTGGTTACTGGCGTCCTAAACGACTCCTCAATCGCCTTTCACATAGCGCGGCTCGCGCAAGAAGAAGGCGCGAGCGTGGTTCTGAGTTCCTACGGCCGTATTCGCAGAATCACCGAGCGCATTGCCAATCGTCTGCCCCAAACCGCTCCTGTGATTGAACTCGATGTCACAAATGACGAAGACCTCGCTGCGCTCGCCGAACGCGTCGGTGCCTATGTGCCTACCCTGGACGGCGTTGTGCACTCCATAGCCTTTGCTCCCGAGGCCGCACTCGGCGGGAACTTCCTCAACACCACGTGGCCAGATGTTGCGACGGCGGTGCAGGTTTCGGCTTTCTCCTTGAAGTCCTTGGCGATGGCCGCTCGCCCCATGTTCTCCGGAGGCGCCTCCATCGTTGGCCTCGACTTCGACGCCACCGTCGCCTGGCCCAAATATGACTGGATGGGCGTTGCCAAGGCAGCTCTTGAATCGACCACTCGATATCTAGCGCGCGATCTAGGCCCGGAAAACGTTCGAGTGAACTTGGTCGCGGCCGGACCCTTGAGCACAATTGCAGCCCGATCGATCCCAGGCTTTGAACTCCTGGGTAACCTCTGGGATCAGCGTTCGGCTCTGGAATGGGATTTCAACGACCCGGTACCTGCGGCCAAAGCCGCCGTGGTCCTTCTATCTGATTGGATGCCTAAAACGACGGGTGAAATCATCCACGTGGACGGCGGAGTTCACGCAATAGGCGGCTGACCAGGCTCGATTTCGCGTAATCCGCGACCTCTAGTACCCTTACGCCAGACCAGTGGTTTAGCCACTGCAAGAGGAGTCACCGCTCCCACCTTCTTTGCTTCAGGCGAAAGGGTTCTGTCGAGGCCCGTACTTTGGGTCCTTGTGCGGTGTTCGCGATTGCAGCGACTTATCACCGGACACACCACATCACGAGGGAGTATTTATCAGCACTGAAGCACGCATCAACGATCGCATTCGCGTCCCTCAAGTTCGTCTCATCGGTCCCACCGCTGAACAAATCGGAGTCGTCGATATCGATACCGCTTTGAGGATGGCAGACGAGATCGGCCTTGACCTAGTTGAGATCGCACCGGATGCCAATCCGCCCGTATGCAAGATCATGGATTTCGGAAAGTACAAGTACGAAATCGCACAGAAGGCTCGGGAAGCGCGGCAGAACCAGACTCACATTGTGGTCAAAGAGGTTCGGATGCGGCCCAAGATCGAAAGTCACGATTATGAGACCAAGCGGGCTCATATCGAGAAGTTCCTCAAGGGCGGCGACAAAGTGAAGATAACAATGCAATTTCGCGGTCGTGAGCAAACAAGGCCAGAGCTGGGATACCGACTCTTGCAGAAACTTGCTCAAGACATCAGTGAATTCGGGTTTGTTGAGTTTGCACCTAAGCAAGAGGGTCGAAATATGACCATGGTTTTAGGTCCAACCAAGCGCAAGACCGAAGCGGTGGCTGAGCAGAAAGCAGCGCGCAAGGCGAAAGCTGATGCCGAGGCAAAAGAGCAAGCAGGAGAGTAAAGACTTTTTTAACCAGCACGAACGAGAGGATCGCGAACATGCCAAAGATGAAAACGCACAGCGGCGCTAAGAAAAGGTTCCGTGTAACCGGATCTGGAAAGATCATGCACGAGCGAGCTGGCAAGCGCCACCTTCTTGAGCGTAAGTCTTCGCGCCTCACCCGCCGACTGACCAATGATGCAGCGGCCAAGCCATCAACAACTTTTACAGCCAAGCGCATGCTTGGTTTGAAGTAAGGAGCGTCATTTAAATGGCAAGAGTCAAGCGTGGCGTTCATGCCGCCAAGAAGCGTCGTACAACTCTCGAGCGTGCAAGTGGATACCGTGGTCAGCGATCACGTCTTTACGCAAAGGCAAAAGAGCAACTTACCCACTCAATGGTCTATGCGTTCAATGACCGCAAGGACAAGAAGGGTGACTTCCGCCAATTGTGGATTCAGCGCATCAATGCGGCTAGCCGTGCAAATGGCCTGACCTACAACCGTTTCATCCAAGGCCTTAAGGCAGCTGGGGTAGAGGTCGATCGTCGCGTTCTCTCCGAACTTGCAACGAACGAACCAGAAACTTTCAAGACTCTGGTTGAAGTTGCTCGCAAGAGCCTTGTCTAATCTCTAAAGAGCTTTCCAATGATTGAGAGCCTTCATTCGCCGCATATTGCGCGAGTGAAGGCTCTTATTGGTTCTAGGGGAAAGAAGACCCGTAAAGAGAGTGGCCTGTTTGTAGCAGAGGGACTTCAGTTCCTGCGCGAAGCCTCACAGGTCGGTGCAAGCCCCAAGATCGAAACTTTGTACATCACGTCAACCGCGCGACTGAAACTTGCCGGCGAGGGGTTGGATATAAGTCACCTCAACACAGTGGATGTCAGCGATGCGGTGATGAATGAAATGGGCGAGACGGTAACCCCTCAAGGAATCATCGGCCTCTGTCACTTGCCTGAGTTGTCTCTGAAAGACTTGAAAATCGGCCCTGGCAAGAAATACATCTACTTGCACGAAATTCAAGATCCCGGAAATGCTGGGACGATTCTGCGCACAGCCGATGCCACCGGATTCGCGGGAGTTATTACCGCACCTAACAGCGTCGACCTGTTTTCGCCGAAAGTGGTCCGCGCATGCGCTGGTTCGCTATGGCACCTACCGGTCGTGGAGCGAGTTGAGATCGCAGAACTATTGTCACGCTGGCCGAACGACTCGATTTATGCATTGGATGCACACGCCTCAAAGTCGCTGTTAGAGATTAGATCTGCAGATCCTTCGCTCTGGATATTTGGCAATGAAGCACACGGCTTGCCCCAATGGAGCGATCAACCCCGCATAACTCCAGTCACAATCCCGATGCCGGGGAATGCGGAAAGTCTGAATCTAGCGGCAGCGGCATCCATGGTTATGTTTTATGTGACGCAACTTTCGCACCTCGGACAGTAGACTCAGCGCCATGGTTTCGGAGAAGACTCTGCAGCAGTGGGTAGATGAAGCCATTGCTGCGATTTCGACCGCTACCGATCTGGATGAGCTCAAGAGCGCACGAATTGCCCATACCGGCGATAAGTCTCCGATCGCCCAGGCAAGTAGGTCTCTCGGTTCAGTCCCTGCCGAAGAGCGAGCCGTATTGGGCAAGTTGATCGGGGATGCCAGAGCCGCAGTTTCAGTTGCATTGGATGAGCGCAAAGGAACACTCGAAGCGCAACGCGACGAGAAAGTCCTGCTAGAAGAAGTAGTAGACGTGACCCTGCCGTCGGCACGCACTCACCGCGGCGCGCTTCATCCGCTCACCATCCTCAGAAATGAGATTTGCGATTTTTTCATCGCCCAGGGTTATGGCGTGGCCGAGGGGCCAGAACTTGAAGCCGAATGGCTCAACTTCGATGCGCTGAATATCCATGCTGACCATCCCGCGCGAACGATGCAGGACACATTCTTCGTTGAGCCACTGGACGCTCGCCTTGTACTCCGAACACATACTTCACCAGTTCAGATCCGCACCATGCTAGAGAAGCAACCTCCGATCTATGTGATCTGCCCAGGGCGGACATTTCGTGCCGACGAACTCGATGCCACGCATACTCCGGTTTTCGCGCAGGTAGAGGGATTGGTTGTGGATCGCGGCATCACGATGGCAAACCTCAAGGGAACCTTGGATCTCTTTGCCCGCGAGATGTTCGGAGATGAAGCGATCACCAGGCTTCGACCCTCTTTCTTCCCCTTCACCGAGCCAAGCGCCGAAGTGGACGTATTCTTCAATGGCCGATGGATCGAGTGGGGCGGCTGTGGCATGGTCAATCCCAAAGTGTTGGCCGCCTGCGGCATCGATTCTTCCGAATACAGCGGGTTTGCCTTCGGCATGGGGCTCGAACGAACCCTCATAGTGCGCCATGGCATCACGGATATGCGTGACATAGTCGAAGGCGACATTCGCTTCAGTCGCTCCTTTGGAGTGGGGTTGTAATGCGCGTTCCTCTGTCGTGGATTCGAGAGTTCGCAGCCGTTCCTGATTCGGTGAGCCCGGAGGAGATCGGTGCTGCCCTTGTCAGAGTTGGTTTTGAAGTCGAAGAGATCGAATACCAAGGCGCCGACCTGACAGGTCCGCTTGTTGTTGGACGCGTGGTCAACATCGAGGAGATCACTGAATTCAAGAAACCCATTCGATGGGTCGAGCTTGATTGTGCAGAATCTACAACGCGTTTCGTCATATGCGGTGCCAGCAATTTCTCCGAAAATGATCTCGTCGTGGTGGCGCTTCCCGGCGCAGTTTTGCCCGGGGGCTTCTCCATCAGCCAACGGGAGACCTACGGAAAGATAAGTAACGGGATGATCTGTTCTGCTCGCGAACTCGGCATGAGCGAGGATCACTCCGGAATATTGGTGCTTCCAGCCGGATCGACTCAGCCTGGGGCGGACGCGCAAGAGATACTCGAAATCCACGATGTCATCTTCGACATTGCAGTCAATCCGGACCGCGGATATGCCCTTTCGATTCGAGGCATCTCGCGTGAAGTCGCAGCGTCTCTCGGCGTCGGCTTCAGTGACCCGATTCAGTCAATCAAGACCGATAAGTTTGTTTCGACCGGAAAAGGCGTCGTCCCGAAAATTGATGATCCTACGGGTGTGTCTGTCATATACATCCGTACGTTGGATCACTTCAACCCGCAGGCAAACTCACCCCTTTGGATGCAACGACGCATTGAAAAATGCGGCATGCGTTCAATCTCGTTGGCTGTTGATGTCACCAACTATGTAATGCTCGAACTAGGTCAACCGCTGCACGCCTTCGATCGTGCACAAATTGAGGGCTCTCTGCATATTCGACGAGCGGGCAAAACCAAGACATTCATAACCTTGGACGGTCAAGAACGTAATCTCTCGCCAGAGGATTTGCTTGTGGCAGACGAGGCTCGCGCTCTTGCTTTGGCAGGCACAATGGGGGGATCTAACTCAGAGGTGGGCGAGTCCACGACTTCGTTGGCGATTGAGGCGGCGCGGTTTGACCCGATTTCAATTGCCAAGAATGCCCGCCACCACAAGCTCTCGACCGAGGCCTCCCGGAGATTCGAGCGCGGAGTGGATCCTTCGCTTGCCGAATGTGCATCGGCTAGGGCTGTATCACTGCTTATCGAACTCGGGGGTGCTAGCCATGTCGATTCGCAACACGACGGAGAGCCTCGATACAGCCCGGTAATCGATTTGGATCCTCACTTCATAGCCACGTTAACAGGTGCCGATATTTCCCTGCTTCAAGTTCGAGAGAAGCTCCTTCTTATTGGATGCGACATTGAGGAAAAGAGCGAAACCTTGTGGCGGGTTGATCCGCCATCATGGCGGAGCGACCTGCTTACACCCGCCGACTTGGTCGAAGAAGTGGCGCGAATGGTCGGCTACGACGCAATCCCATCCATTCTGCCGCCGCACCCAGTTAGCCCTGGTCTCACTAATTTCCAGCGTCGCCTGCGCGTTCTTGCCCAACTCCTAGCCGATAGGGGATTGGTCGAAGTTCAGAACTATCCCTTTGTATCCGAGTCAATGATCAGGGAAATGGGGTACACGGGAGATCGAGCCAAAGCCTTCCGCATCGTCAATCCCATGTCTGAAGACACTCCCTTGTTGCGCACCCACCTCATTCCAGGTCTTATTCAGACTGCGGCAAGGAATATTAGTCGCGGCTCGAGAGATTTCGGATTGTTCGAAATTGGCACCGTCTTCCGAAACATTTCGACATTGTCGCCCATAGACAATCCACCTACAGATGCGCGACCTGCCCAGAAAATCATTGACGAGATTTATGCAGGCGTCCCGAACCAGCCAATCCACGTTGGCGGCGTGCTAGTCGGAAATGCCCAATCCGAGGATTGGCGCGGTAAAGGAAGACCTTACGATTGGAACGATGCGATTGAATTCGCTGAGTCAGTGCTTGCTGCATGCAATCTCTCGTGGACTATCTCCCGTTCTGACTTTGCGCCATGGCATCCCGGACGTTGTGCCGAGCTGTTGGTGGATGGAACGGTTATCGCACACGCGGGTGAGCTTCATCCACGAGTGGTCGCGTCGTACGGTCTCCCCGAACGTTCATGTGCCTTTGTTGTCAATCTCTCCGCGATACCCGACCATCCAGTGTTGCGTGCTCCATCTGTTGGGACAATGCCTGTGGCAGTGCAAGACATCGCCCTAATCGTCGATGAAAACGTGACCAGCGCGGAGGTTGTCGAAGCGCTAAAGAGCGGGGCAGGGGAGATGCTTGAATCCGTCACCCTCTTTGACAGGTACGACAAACTTGCAGAAGGAAAGATTTCACTGGCCTACACGCTGACTTTCCGTGCCCCGGATCGAACCCTCACCGGCGCAGAGATCACCCAGATTCGGGATGCGGCGGTTGAATCGGCTCGGGCCAAACTTGGGGCAACTCTGCGTTCTGCCTAGTCTGTATAACTATGCACCAAATTGCATAGTTATAGATTGATCCTGTACCCTTGCTCCATGAAAACTGCAGTTCTCGGGGCTAGCGGCTACGCAGGCGGCGAACTTCTACGCTTGCTCGCCAATCATCCCGTCTTTATCCCCGCACATGTGACTGCTAACGCTCACGCAGGTGAGCGCATCACGTCAGTCCACCCGCAATTGATCGCGATGGGGGATCGCACTTTCGACACATTGGATTACAAAGCCTTGGCAGATTGTGATCTTGTCTTTCTAGCGTTGCCACACGGAGAATCTGGCAAAGTCGTTCCGCATCTCAATTCCGATCAATTGATCGTCGACCTTGGCGCGGATTTCCGATTGGAATCGCCCCATTCATGGGAGAAGTACTACGGAGGTGCGCATGCGGGCACCTGGGCGTATGGTCTTCCCGAACTTGCTGGGTTGCGGAATCTCATTTCGAAATCTACGCGAGTTGCGAATCCGGGGTGCTATGCGACGGCCGTTTCATTGGCTTCGGCTCCCATGCTCTCGATTGTTGACTCGTCCGACATTGTTGTTGTTGCTGCATCCGGAACAACGGGCGCGGGGAGAAGTGCCAAAGTTTCCTTGTTAGCAAGCGAAGTCTCGGGTTCGCTCACGTCATACAAATTCGGTGGGGCTCATCAACATACCCCTGAGATCGAAGAGTCTCTTACTCGAATCGCTGGCAGTGCAGTGAAGATCTCCTTCACTCCTATTTTGGCACCGATGCCGCGTGGAATTTTGGCGACGGTGACTGCTCGTTTAAGCAAGACCGTCGACGTGTCTCATCTTCGATCCCTCTTCTCCGACGCCTATGACGACGAAGAATTTGTGACTCTGCTGCCCGAAGGTCAATTGCCCAAGACGTCCAGTGTCCTTGGTTCAAACCACGCGCAACTTCAAGTGGCAATCGACGAACACGCCGACAGAGTCGTGATCTCGATAGCCATCGACAACCTAGGCAAGGGAGCTGCCGCACAAGCACTTCAAAACGCCAATTTAATTGCAGGCGTGCCAGAAAACACGGGCCTTAGCCTGAGCGGCCTTGGCGCATGAACCTGCCAAAGGGGTTTCGTTCGGGGGCAGTCGCCGCTGGTTTGAAGAGTTCAGGTGCTCTGGACCTAACGATTATTGAGAACCTCGGACCAGATTTCGTTGGCGTTGCGGTATTTACGACCAACAAGGTTGTTGCAGCACCTGTCACGTGGACCAAACAGGTCGTGGCTGATTCAACAGTAAATGCAGTGCTGCTCAATTCTGGGGGCGCCAATGCCTGCACCGGCCCTCAGGGCTTTCTGGACACTCACAGAAGCGCGGAACATGTGGCCGGTCAATTGGGAATTTCCTCCTCAGACGTAGCGGTGTGCTCCACCGGTCTCATCGGAGAACTCCTTCCCATGCCGAAAATCCTGGCAGGGATCGAGGAGATCGCCGCGAATCTTGGTTCGGATAATTTGGAGGACACGGCACGAGCGATCATGACCACAGATTCTGTGCCCAAGATTGCTTCAACCGTCAGATTTGGTGTGACCATGACAGGGATCGCGAAAGGCGCGGGCATGTTGGCTCCGTCGCTGGCCACGATGTTGTCAGTAGTGATGACCGATGCGCGCGTTTCAAAATCCCATTTGCAGGAATTGTTTTCCAAAGTCTGCGATCGCACATATAACAGAATCGATTCAGATGGATGCACGTCAACTAATGACACGGTTCTGTTTCTCTCATCGGGTGCATCGGGAATAGAGATAACGGATGCCGAACTCGAAGAAATGCTGACTGAAGTTTGTAGCTCTCTTGCAGAGCAACTCGTCCAAGACGCAGAAGGGCACACGAAGTTTGTTTCGATAGTTGTTCAAAATGCAGCCACCGAAAAGGATGCAGTGGAGGTAGGTCGAGCGTGCGCGCGAAATAATCTACTCAAGTGCGCCCTATTTGGTGGCGATCCCAACTGGGGGCGCATCCTCGCTGCAGCTGGAACTGCTGATGCAGATTTCGATCCGACCAAGATGGATGTATCCCTCAATGGAGTAATGGTCGCAAGGTCTAGTGGCCCAGGGGAGGATCGTTCCCTCGTTGACCTTTCAGGTCCGAACATAGAAATCGTCATTGATCTGAAGGCAGGATCTTCAACAGCAACAATTCTCACAAATGATTTGAGCCACGACTATGTTCACGAGAACTCGGCCTACGCGACATGATCGTTATTAAATTCGGTGGCCACGCAATGACCGACACAGAGGGGTTATTTGCGAAGGCGGTTCAAGGGGCCTTGGACATGGGAGAGGAGTGCGTCATCGTTCATGGTGGCGGACCACAAATTGATTCGGCCTTGAAGTCCGAGCAGATTGAACCCGAATTCAAAGGTGGCTTCCGCGTCACAACTCCTGAAGTCTATGAAGTTGTACAGAGAGTCCTCAGCGGCCAAGTGTTAAGAAATGTCGTGGGGCAGCTTCGCCAGTCGGGCATTAACGCGGTAGGTCTGACAGGCCGTGACGGCGGCATGCTCATCGCACGCAAACAGACCCAACTCGTCAACGGAGAAAGCGCCGATCTCGGCCAAGTTGGTGAAGTTGTAGGGGTGGATACCGCGGTCCTCGAATCCCTGGTTGATTCCGGCTTCCTTCCCGTCGTTTCACCACTTGCAACGCAAGGCGATGAAGATCACGAGATCTCATCTCAGGGCCTTAATGTCAACGCTGACCTTGCGGCGGCAGCGATCGCGGGGGCAATGAACGCATCCGTCTTGATATTCATGACGGATGTTCCGGGCATTTACAAGAATTGGCCTGACACGTCCACTCTGATTTCCATTATCCATGCCGACGAGTTGGAATCGATAAAGCACGAGTTCACTGAGGGCATGGCACCCAAAGTGTCAGCGTGTCTCAAGGCAATTGCGGCGGGTGCTCAAAGCGTTCGGGTTATCGATGGCACAAATCCTGAGAGTTTTGCACTGGCACTGCGTGGCATCGGCGGAACTTTGGTGCTGCCATGACAACCATCGTGAAAGACAATTCGGCGCGCTGGGATGCATCTCTGCAATCCAATTATGGAATCCCACATCTCACATTGGTCAGTGGCAAGGGATCGAAAGTCACAGATTCCGACGGTATAGAATATTTAGATTTTCTCGGCGGTATTGCGACGAACATACTTGGTCATGCGCACCCCGCAATTGTCACGGCCGTAAGTGAACAGATCGCAACTCTTGGGCATGTGAGCAACTTCTACATTCATCCTGGTGTACTTGACCTGGCCGAGAAGCTGCAATCGCTCACAGGTGACGAGGGCTCAAGGGTCTTCTTCTGCAATTCAGGAGCTGAGGCGAACGAGGCCGCGCTCAAACTTTCGCGCAAGACCGGTCGGAAGCGGATTGTTGCAACACAAGGAGCCTTCCACGGCCGAACCATGGGGGCTCTCTCGCTGACTGGGCAGCCCGCAAAACGCGACCCATTCAAGCCGTTGCTTCCTGGTGTATCACATGTTCCCTTTGGTGATATTGAAGCAATGCGTCGCAAAGTAAATCGCAAGACGGCCATGGTGATTGTCGAACCGATTTTAGGCGAGGCCGGCGTTGTTATGCCGCCGCATGGCTATCTGAAAGGTATTCGCGAAATATGCGACAGCACTGGCGCCTTGATGGTTGTGGATTGTGTCCAGACGGGGATGGGTCGCACCGGTAATTGGTTCGGCTATGAACACGAAGGAATTCTTCCCGACGTAATTACCTTGGCGAAAGGATTAGGAGGTGGACTCCCGCTGGGTGCGATGATCGCTCTTGGTCGCACCTCTCATCTTTTCCAGCCCGGCGATCATGGTTCGACATTCGGGGGCAACCCCGTCGCGTGCGCGAGTGCGCTGGCGGCAATTTCTGTGATTGAGCGAAAATCCTTGCTCCTCAAGGTGCGAACCTTCGAAGAGGTAATCAAATCTGAGCTCTCAAAATTACCCGAAGTAATGGAAGTGCGGGGACAAGGACTTCTACTGGGTATTGTGTTAGCACATGAAAATTCGTCCCAGGTCAAAGAGGGCCTGTTGCGCGCGGGGGTCCTTGTGAACGCACCTGCTCCATCCGTCATACGGATTGCACCTGCGCTAACCGTAAGTAGAAAGGAAGTTGCAAAATTTATCTTCACCTTCATCAAAGTGCTCAAGGAGGTTTCCAATGGCTGAAATGAGACGGGGAAGTGCATCCTCTCGTCGTGCCAAGGTCGTCTCCCTGGTGCAGGCAGAACTAGTTCATTCGCAATCAGATCTCGTGAAACTTCTGGCCAAGGCGGGATTTGAAGTCACGCAAGCTACGGCGAGTCGTGATCTCGAGGATATTGGTGCGTTTCGCGGTCGCGGCAAAGACGGGACTGCGATCTATCAGCTGCCGCAAGATGAAGCGCAGAGCCTTTCCAGAGTGATCTCGCTTCCATCAGAGTTAATACTCTCTGTCGAATCAAGCGCGAATCTGGCAGTCGTGCGCACTCCACCGGGGGGCGCTCAATTACTTGCAAGTGCACTGGACGGTGCAAGGACACATGGTCAATTGGCGTCAGTAATCGGCACCATCGCAGGCGATGACACGGTACTTCTTATCTCCAAGAGAAGTACTGGAGGCGCAGCATTGGCAAAAGAATTGCAGAAAATAGCCCACCCTTTGAAAAATTCACAGAAGAAGACAACGAATCGAGGAGCGCACTCATGAAAGAGAAAATTGTTCTTGCCTATTCGGGAGGATTGGATACTTCAGTCGCCATCGGATGGATTGAACGCGAGACGGGTGCCGAAGTCATCGCCGTGGCAGTAGATGTTGGACAAGAAGGAGAAGACCTGCAGGTAATTAAGGAGCGAGCTTTGGCTTGTGGAGCCATTGCCGCTGAAGTTGTCGATGCACGCGAGGAATTTGCCAATGAGTATTGCCTGCCTGCGCTCAAGGCAAATGCTCTGTACATGGATCGATACCCTCTTGTATCTGCGCTGTCCCGTCCACTGATCGTCAAGCACTTGGTTGCCGCCGCTCGAAAACATGGCGCATCCAGAGTCGCCCACGGCTGCACCGGCAAAGGCAACGACCAGGTTCGATTTGAAGTGGGAACGGGCGCGCTGGCACCCGACTTGACCTCTTATGCACCGGTTCGCGATTCTGGGATGACGCGCGACAAAGCAATTGCCTTTGCCCACGAGAAGAACTTGCCAATTGAGACTACGAAGAAGAATCCATTCTCAATTGATCAGAACGTCTGGGGACGTGCAGTGGAGACTGGCTTCCTTGAAGATATTTGGAATGCACCAACTGAAGCGGTGTATTCGTACACTCAAGATCCATCGATACCCCGTGAGGCAGATGAAGTAATCATCACTTTCACCAAGGGTGCGCCAACGGCAATTGACGGAAGACCTGTGACAATGTTGCAGGCGATTGTCGAACTCAATCGTCGCGCTGGCGCTCAGGGTGTTGGCCGGCTGGACATGGTCGAGGATCGTCTGGTTGGAATCAAGAGCCGCGAGGTTTATGAAGCACCAGGGGCCATTGCGCTGATCACTGCCCACCAAGAGCTGGAAAACGTCTGTGTCGAACGCGATTTGGCTCGCTTTAAACGACAGAGTGAGCAGCGTTGGGGAGAACTCGTTTACGACGGGCTTTGGTTCTCACCATTGCGCGAAGCACTCGACGGTGTATTCAACTATGCGAATGAGTTTGTAACCGGTGACGTGCGTTTGAAGATGCACGCGGGTCGTTGCTGGGTCACGGGACGTCGCAGCGAGACCTCTCTCTATGATTTCGACATGGCTACTTACGACGAGGGTGACACCTTCGATCAGTCGCTAGCCAAGGGCTTTGTAGATCTCTGGGGCCTTCCGACTCGAATCGCATCAGCCAGAAACCTGAAGGCGAAGAAATAGCTATGGCGTTATGGGGAGGAAGATTTTCTAGCGGACCGGCTGGCGATGTCTTTGCGCTGTCGCAAAGTATTAGTTTTGACTGGCGTCTTGCTCCGTACGATCTTCGATCTTCCCTTGCGCACCTAAAGGTTCTTGAGGCTGCCAATCTGATACAGAAGTCGGATGCAGAATCAATTCACAAGACACTCAAAGAGATGCAAGCCGAACTCATGGAGGGAACTTTGCGTCCCTCTGAACAAGATGAAGACGTGCACAGTGCCCTCGAGAGAGTGATGACGGAGAGACTGGGTCCCATCGGAGGATCATTGCGCGCCGGGCGGTCGCGCAACGATCAGGTGGCAACGGATCTTCGTCTGTTCGCCTTGGATCACATGATGCAGATTGCAGAGTTGGTTATTGGCTTGCAACGCGCCATCCTCGCCAAGGCCGGTGAGTATGCAGATGCACCGGCTCCCGGGTTCACTCATCTTCAACATGCTCAGCCCGTCATCTTTGGTCATGAGCTCGCCAAGCATGCCCATTCACTAGATCGCGATCTTGAGCGAATCAAGGACTGGTATACACGCACATCTCGTTCCCCGCTGGGGGCCGGGGCCCTGGCAGGCTCCTCACTTCAACTCGATCCCGTTGCCAGCGCACGAGATCTTGGGTTCGACGACGCCATCGAAAATAGCATCGACGCGGTAAGCGATAGAGATTTTGTCGCCGAGGCTCTCTTTGTACTTTCCATGATCGGAATCCATCTTTCGCGCATGGGGGAGGAGTGGTGTTTGTGGTCAAGCACCGAGTTCGGTTGGGCCACATTGGATGATGCCTACGCGACGGGTTCGTCCATCATGCCGCAGAAAAAGAACCCAGATATCGCCGAACTCGCGCGCGGCAAGGCCGGACGTTTGATCGGAAATTTAACCTCCGTCCTTGCCATGCTCAAGGGACTTCCTTTCGCCTATAACCGCGACCTCCAGGAAGACAAAGAGCCACTCTTCAATTCGATCGACACTCTGGTTCTGGTGTTGCCAGCTTTCACGGGCATGGTGGCCACCACCTCCTTTAATAGGGAGAAAATGAATGCGTCCGCCTCCACTGGTTTCTCGCTCGCGACTGAGATCGCAGATTTCCTGGTTCGCGCGGGAATTCCCTTTGCGCAGGCACATGAGGCCGCAGGCAAGTGTGTTCATCTCTGCGAATCCACCAATCGAGAATTGCACGAACTCTCCGATGCAGAGTTTGCCTCTATTCACCCCAAACTGACCCCTGCAGTTCGCAAGGTCCTCACGGTCGATGGCGCACTAGCTTCTCGCACTACTTTTGGGGGAACCGCCCCTGCCGCGGTCGCAATTCAAATCTCTCGTCTTGATTCAAAAATCTCCGCTTCCGAGAAATGGTTTGCCGACAAGGCCAAGCACTTTTCGGGCATGATGGGGCAATGAACTTTCTAGAAGACCTGAAATGGCGCGGACTCCTCGCGCAGTCAACCGATGAAAAAGCCCTTCTAGAGGCTCTGTCGAAGCCGACGACTCTGTATTGCGGCTTTGATCCGACGGCACCGAGTTTGCACGTCGGTAACCTTGTTGTGCTGCTCGTATTGCGCAGATTTCAACTGGCTGGCCACCTGCCAATCGCACTTGTTGGTGGCGCTACCGGTTTAGTAGGGGACCCGAGCGGAAAGAACGAGGAGCGCTCACTCAATAGTTCTGAAGTAGTGGAGCAATGGGTTGGTCGAATTCGTGAGCAAGTATCCAAGTACCTAGATTTCGAAGCGCCTACCAATCCTGCGCGAGTGGTCAACAATCTTGACTGGACTGCGCCCATGTCTGCCATCGAATTTTTACGCGATATTGGAAAACATTTCAGTGTCAATCAAATGTTGGCGAAGGAATCTGTCTCAGCACGTTTAGAAGGCGGAGGAATTTCGTACACTGAATTTTCATATCAAGTGCTGCAATCCCTTGATTTCCTTGAGCTATTCCGTCGCTTCAATTGCACTTTGCAAGTCGGCGGTTCTGATCAATGGGGCAACATTGTTGCTGGCCTTGATCTGATTCGGAAAGTGGAATCTGGCGGCGCGCATGCGATGACTGTGCCGTTGTTGATGAAAGCCGATGGTACAAAATTCGGAAAGACCGCGGGCGGATCTGTATGGCTCGATCCTGCGATGACTTCTCCGTACTCGTTCTTCCAATACTGGTTGAATACAGAAGATCGTGATGTCATCAATTTCCTTAAAGTGTTTTCATTTCTGCCGAAAGAAGATATTGAAGCGTTAGAAAAATCACATCTGGAAAACCCAGGACTGCGAACTGCTCATCGAGTTCTGGCTCGAGAGCTGACCACCCTGGTCCATAGCGCACAGGACTGCGAGAGGGTCGAAGCGGCCTCTCGAGCCCTTTTTGGCCAAGGGGAGTTGAAAGAATTGGACGAACCCACTCTGGAGAGCGCCTTAGCCGAGCTTCCGCGGGCTTCTTTGGTCAATTTGGACGAAATTCCGACCTGGGTTGATCTAATCGTGGCCTCTGGGGTGGTGGATTCCAAGTCCGCTGCCCGTCGAATCGTCAAAGAAGGTGGGGCATATCTCAACAACGAGAAGATCTCCGGGGAGGGCTTTTCACCCTCTTCCGATGACTTTCTTTTCGGGCGTTTCGCGATACTCCGAAAAGGCAAGCGCGACCTCGCCGCAGTGGAGGTAGTGAAAAAACGTTGATTTATAAGGGTTTTTCTAAAGAGGCAAATCTGCGATTTGCCCGATTTGACCCTTTGCCCAACAGCCCCATATAGTTACGCTCCTTGCAGTGCACCGGACGAATTCAAGGCCGGACAGCAAGAAACTTCCTTCAAATTTGAAGTTAGTGGTTCTGCGCGGGTTTGACCCCGCTAGCGCCTCTGGACTAGATTTGTGGGTCTGCCCTGAAAATGGAGAGAGATCTCCGGAAGCAGTGCGCATCCGTACCTTGAGAACTCAACAGCGTGCTAATAAGTCAATGCCAATGTGGCTCTTCTTGCCATGTCTGAAAACTTTCGGGTTTCCAGCGTGCAAGGGCGAGACCACGAATAAATATCTCAATGAGGTATGGCAATAAACCCTGCTGGTTTACCAGTGGGGAAATAGCTATGCCCGTTGATTTCCTTTGGATAAAGACAAAAAATAACGACAGTTGTTTATGTCTGTACGCCAGAAAAAAACTTTCTATGGAGAGTTTGATCCTGGCTCAGGACGAACGCTGGCGGCGTGCTTAACACATGCAAGTCGAGCGATGAAGTTCCTTCGGGAACGGATTAGCGGCGAACGGGTGAGGAACACGTGAGGAATCTGCCTTCTACTCTGGGATAACTCCGGGAAACCGGGGCTAATACCGGATATGAAACCTGATGGCATCATCGGGTTTGGAAAGTTTTTCGGTAGAAGATGACCTCGCGGCCTATCAGCTTGTTGGTGAGGTAATGGCTCACCAAGGCGACGACGGGTAGCCGGCCTGAGAGGGCGACCGGCCACACTGGGACTGAGACACGGCCCAGACTCCTACGGGAGGCAGCAGTGGGGAATATTGGGCAATGGAGGAAACTCTGACCCAGCGACGCCGCGTGCGGGATGAAGGCCTTCGGGTTGTAAACCGCTTTCAGCAGGGAAGAAGCGAAAGTGACGGTACCTGCAGAAGAAGCACCGGCTAACTATGTGCCAGCAGCCGCGGTAATACATAGGGTGCAAGCGTTGTCCGGAATTATTGGGCGTAAAGAGCTCGTAGGTGGTTCGTTACGTCGGATGTGAAAATCTGGGGCTCAACCCCAGACCTGCATTCGATACGGGCGAACTAGAGTGTGGTAGGGGAGACTGGAATTCCTGGTGTAGCGGTGGAATGCGCAGATATCAGGAGGAACACCAATGGCGAAGGCAGGTCTCTGGGCCATTACTGACACTGAGGAGCGAAAGCGTGGGGAGCGAACAGGATTAGATACCCTGGTAGTCCACGCCGTAAACGGTGGGCACTAGTTGTGGGAACCTTCCACGGTTTCTGCGACGCAGCTAACGCATTAAGTGCCCCGCCTGGGGAGTACGATCGCAAGATTAAAACTCAAAGGAATTGACGGGGCCCCGCACAAGCAGCGGAGCATGCGGCTTAATTCGACGCAACGCGAAGAACCTTACCAAGGCTTGACATATACCGGAATATGGCAGAAATGTCATAGCTGTAAAAGGTCGGTATACAGGTGGTGCATGGTTGTCGTCAGCTCGTGTCGTGAGATGTTGGGTTAAGTCCCGCAACGAGCGCAACCCTCGTTCTGTGTTGCCAGCATTTAGTTGGGGACTCACAGGAGACTGCCGGGGTCAACTCGGAGGAAGGTGGGGATGACGTCAAATCATCATGCCCCTTATGTCTTGGGCTGCACGCATGCTACAATGGCCGGTACAAAGGGCTGCGATACCGCAAGGTGGAGCGAATCCCAAAAAGCCGGTCTCAGTTCGGATTGGGGTCTGCAACTCGACCCCATGAAGTCGGAGTTGCTAGTAATCGCAGATCAGCAACGCTGCGGTGAATACGTTCCCGGGGCTTGTACACACCGCCCGTCACGTCACGAAAGTCGGTAACACCCGAAGTCAGTGGCCCAACCGCAAGGAGGGAGCTGCCGAAGGTGGGATCGGTGATTGGGACGAAGTCGTAACAAGGTAGCCGTACCGGAAGGTGCGGCTGGATCACCTCCTTTCTAAGGAGTTCCTTAGATGTAAGCGCATATGTTGGAATCTTCCAGCGCGTCTTACGTGGAGCATTGACTTAGGTTTATTGAATTGAACAACCTCCAGTACAACTGAAAACCTGCCGCGTTTACGTGGTGGGTTACTAAGAGTGGAAAAAGCTCTGGTTCATGAAGGCAAACTAGGCACGTTGTTGGGTCCTGAGGGGACGGCTAGCGCCGCACCTTCTGGACTTAGTAAGCAGGTCAAACCAGGTTGAATCTTTTTTAAGATCTCAGCAAAGGTGGCCAAGGCATACTGAGTACCGCCCGTATTTTGAGAACTACACAGTGGACGCGAGCATCTTTGTGGTCAAATTATTAAGTGCACATGGCGGATGCCTTGGCACCAGAAGCCGATGAAGGACGTAGGAGGCTGCGATAAGCCTCGGGGAGCTGTCAACCGAGCTGTGATCCGAGGATTTCCGAATGGGGAAACCCAGCCAGAGTAATGTCTGGTTATTTCCGCCTGAATATATAGGGCGGATAAAGGGAACGTGGGGAAGTGAAACATCTCAGTACCCACAGGAGGAGAAAACAACCGTGATTCCGTTAGTAGTGGCGAGCGAACGCGGATCAGGCTAAACCGATACTGTGCCAAGCCGGCAGGCGTTGCAGTATCGGGGTCGTGGGACCAGTTGGAGTGGACTGCCGTTCATTCAATGAGTCAAAAATTAATCGTGTAGGTGAAGGACGTGGGAAAGTCCGGCATAGAGGGTGAGACCCCCGTAACCGAAACTCGATTAACTCATTACTGGTATCCCAAGTAATACCGAACTCGAGGAATTCGGTATGAATCTGGCGGGACCACCCGCTAAGCCTAAATACTCTCTGGTGACCGATAGCGGACTAGTACCGTGAGGGAAAGGTGAAAAGAACCCCGTAAGGGGAGTGAAATAGATTCTGAAACCGTGTGCATACAAGCCGTAGGAGCGACGAAAGTTGTGACTGCGTGCCTTTTGAAGAATGAGTCTACGAGTTAGTGTCATGTGGCGAGGTTAACCCGTCGAGGGGAAGCCGTAGCGAAAGCGAGTCTGAATAGGGCGTTTTAGTCGCATGATCTAGACCCGAAGCGAGGTGATCTACGCATGGCCAGGTTGAAGCGCGGGTAAGACCGCGTGGAGGACCGAACCCACTAATGTTGAAAAATTAGGGGATGAGCTGTGTGTAGGGGTGAAAGGCCAATCAAACTTCGTGATAGCTGGTTCTCCCCGAAATGCATTTAGGTGCAGCGTTGCGTGTTTCTTGCCGGAGGTAGAGCTACTGGATGGTCGAGGGGGCCTACAAGCTTACCAACATCAGCCAAACTCCGAATGCCGGTAAGTGAGAGCGCAGCAGTGAGACGGCGGGGGATAAGCTTCGTCGTCGAGAGGGAAACAACCCAGAATAGCAACTAAGGTCCCAAAGCGCGTGCTAAGTGGAAAAGGATGTGAAGTCGCATAGACAACCAGGAGGTTGGCTTAGAAGCAGCCACCCTTAAAAGAGTGCGTAATAGCTCACTGGTCAAGTGATTTCGCGCCGACAATGTAACGGGGCTCAAGCACGCCACCGACGTTCTATCATTCACACACTATCCCGGCCGTAAGGTCCAGGAGTGTGGATGGGTAGGGGAGCGTCGTGTGACTGGTGAAGCGGCGGAGGAATCCAGCCGTGGAAGTCACACGAGTGAGAATGTAGACATGAGTAGCGAGAGTTGGGTGAGAAACCCAACCGCCGAAAGACCAAGGGTTCCTGGGCCAGGCTAATCCGCCCAGGGTAAGTCGGGACCTAAGGCGAGGCCGTCAGGCGTAGTCGATGGACAACGGGTTGATATTCCCGTACCCGCTTTAAATCGCCCATAACGAATCCACTAAAACTTTTGTGCCTGAAGTGAGCTCGGCTTTTGTCGAGCGAGCGGAGCGCTCAAAGGTGGTGTGGTAGTAGTTAAGCAATGGTGTGACACAGGAAGGCAGTCCAGCCCGGGCGATGGTTGTCCCGGGGTAAGGTTGTAGGGAGAGACGTAGGCAAATCCGCGTCTCACATATCCTGAGAACTGATGCCGAGCCGAATGGCGAAGTGGATGATCCTATGCTGTCGAGAAAAGCATCTAGCGAGATTTATTGCGGCCCGTACCCGAAACCGACACAGGTGGTCAGGTAGAGAATACCAAGGCGATCGAGAGAATCATGGATAAGGAACTCGGCAAAATGCCCCCGTAACTTCGGGAGAAGGGGGGCCCTTTGGCGTGTAGGAGTTTACCTCCGAAGCGTTAGAAGGCCGCAGAGACCAGGCTCAAGCGACTGTTTACCAAAAACACAGGTCCGTGCGAAGTTGCAAAACGATGTATACGGACTGACGCCTGCCCGGTGCTGGAAGGTTAAGGGGACTGGTTAGCCGCAAGGCGAAGCTGAGAACTTAAGCCCCAGTAAACGGCGGTGGTAACTATAACCATCCTAAGGTAGCGAAATTCCTTGTCGGGTAAGTTCCGACCTGCACGAATGGCGTAACGACTTGAGCGCTGTCTCATCCGTGAACTCGGCGAAATTGCATTACGAGTAAAGATGCTCGTTACGCGCAGAAAGACGGAAAGACCCCGGGACCTTTACTATATCTTGATATTGGTGTTCGGAACGGTTTGTGTAGCATAGGTGGGAGACTGTGAAGCGGGCACGCCAGTGTTTGTGGAGTCATCGTTGAAATACCACTCTGATCGTTTTGAACTTCTAACCTCGGTCCGTAATCCGGATCAGGGACAGTGTCTGGTGGGTAGTTTGACTGGGGCGGTCGCCTCCTAAAAAGTAACGGAGGCGCTCAAAGGTTCCCTCAACCTGGTTGGTAATCAGGTGTCGAGTGTAAGTGCACAAGGGAGCTTAACTGTGAGACAGACATGTCGAGCAGGTGCGAAAGCAGGAACTAGTGATCCGGCGGTGGCTTGTGGAAGCGCCGTCGCTCAACGGATAAAAGGTACCCCGGGGATAACAGGCTGATCTTGCCCAAGAGTCCATATCGACGGCAAGGTTTGGCACCTCGATGTCGGCTCGTCTCATCCTGGGGCTGGAGTAGGTCCCAAGGGTTGGGCTGTTCGCCCATTAAAGAGGCACGCGAGCTGGGTTCAGAACGTCGTGAGACAGTTCGGTCCCTATCTTCTGTGCGCGCAGGAAACTTGAGAAGGGCTGTCCCTAGTACGAGAGGACCGGGACGGACGAACCTCTGGTGTGTCGGTTGTTCTGCCAAGAGCACCGCCGATTAGCTACGTTCGGAAGGGATAACCGCTGAAAGCATCTAAGCGGGAAGCTCGCTTCGAGATTAGGTTTCCCACCGGTTTACCGGGTAAGGCCCCCAGCTAGACGACTGGGTTGATAGGCGGGAAGTGGAAGAGCCGTAAGGCTTGGAGCTGACCCGTACTAATAGGCCGAGGATTTAACTACAAAGCTGCTACGCGTCCACTGTGTGGTTCTCGAGATACGGTCGAGAACCAAAGAACGATTGATATCTCAATAGAGTTTCGGCGACCATAGCGTGAGGGAAACACCCGGCTCCATTCCGAACCCGGAAGTTAAGCCTCACAGCGTCGATGGTACTGCACGGGTGACCTTGTGGGAGAGTAGAACGTTGCCGAACATCCTTTATAGAGAGGGGCACTTTTAATTAAGTGCCCCTTTTCTATTTATTGAGCAATTGCAATTTAAGATTTAGAGATAGAGACGTACCCACTCGGAATGGAGTAAAAGGACATGGAATCACGACGCCCACCTTCTAAGGGCGGCTCATCTCGTCCTTCGTCACGACCGAGTTCTGGTCGGCCTTCATCCGGACGGCCTTCGTCGGGACGTCCCTCATCTGGTCGGCCGTCAACATCAGGGACTTCTTCAAGTGGAAGGCCTTCATCGGCCCGTCCGTCATCTAGCTCGTCGCGTCCACAAAGTAGTTCAGACCGAAGTGGTCGGCCAACATCAGACCGAAGTGGTCATCCCGGAAGTAGCTCGCGTCCATCAACTCGTCCGTCATCATCGTCGGACCGAAGTGGTCGACCAACATCGGATCGTCCACGTTCAGATGCTCCTCGCGGTGGAAGACCTGACCGCGCAGGTGCAACTCGTCCAGGTATTTCCAAATCAGGAGCTGATCGCGGAAGCCGTCCGGTTTCACCGCGGACGCCGATGGGTCGTTCCAATGATCCGACGCG
>DASXUM010000028.1:0-6009 GCA_036504835.1 Candidatus Nanopelagicaceae bacterium | reverse complement strand
GCTCGCATCATGGCGCGCAGCCTTAACTGCGAAAAGGGTCCAACTCCCAATCCATGTGGCGAGTGCCAATCATGCAAGGACTTGGTTGCCAACGGTCCCGGGTCATTAGATGTCATCGAACTTGATGCCGCGACTCATGGTTTAGTCGACGATGCGCGCGATCTGCGTGACAAGGCATTCTTTGCGCCAGTACAGAGCCGTTACAAGATTTACATCATTGACGAGGCGCACCAACTTGGACCGGGTGCAGCAAATGCACTTCTGAAAGTCGTCGAAGAGCCGCCACCTCACGTTATCTTTATTTTCGCAACGACCGAGCCCGAGAAATTGATCTCGACCATTCGCTCACGTACTCACCACTATCCATTCCGATTGGTGCCACCGGGAATCTTGGCTGCCAATCTTGAGAAGATCTGCAATGCCGAAGGCGTGAAGGTCGCAAAGGGAGTCATTCCCCTAGTAGTTCGCGCCAGCGGTGGATCCGTCCGCGATGCGCAATCTGTCCTAGGCCAACTTCTAGCTGGCGCCGGGAAAGATGGAGTCAGCTACGACATCGCTATTCAACTCTTGGGCTTCACCGATAGCGCCCTATTAGATGATGCAATCGATGCACTAGCCGCACGTGACAGTGCGACCTTGTTCAAGAGCGTTGATCGAATAATCGAATCCGGCCATGATCCACGCCGTTTTGCCGCCGACCTTCTCGAAAGGCTGCGCGATCTCATGATCGTTGACGCATTGCCGGCAGGTGGGGCCAGTGCGATTTTGCGCGAAGTATCGGATGACCAACTCGAACGAATGACAAACCAAGCACAACGTATCGGCTCTGCAGGTCTCTCCCGCGCTGCCGATATTGCTGCCGAGGGTTTGACGCAGATGCGTGGTGCCACTGCACCACGTCTGATGCTCGAATTGATTTGCGCGCGAATGTTATTGCCAGTCGGTGATAATTCCGATCGCGGGTTGCTTGCCCGAATCGAACGACTCGAGCGCGCCGAGAACTTAGCGCCCATGACTTCTTCCAGGTCTGAAACGCCAGCCGTTGCATTACCAATAGTTGAAACGCCTTCAGCAAGTATTAAGACGACTGAGAAATCACCAACGTCTCCCGACGAGAACGTTTTGGCGGCGAGTTCGTCCGACGAAAAGAAACCCGAAGTTAAGAGGGAGACGGTTGCGAAACCGACTGGCGTTGCAGACGTCGCCGCTCTGCGGCGTTTGTGGCCCGATGTCATTGAAGATGTGAAGAAGCGCCGCCGACTCACGTGGTCTCTCCTGAGCACCAGTGCGCAGGTACTGGCGTTGGACGATACGGCGATCACGATTGCTATCGTCAATGCAGGTGCACGCGATTCCTTCCTTCGCTCGGCAAGTGATGAAATTTTGCGCCAAGCATTTATCGATGTCGTCGGCGTCGATCGCAAGATCGAAGTTGTTGTCGACCCGTCCATCAACCCCAACACCCCTGCAGCGCGCGCAGTTCGAGTTGATGAGTCCCCATCTGATGCAGACCAACTTTCCGGCCAAGCACTGCTCGCTAAAGAACTTGGCGCGCAATTCATCAGTGAGAAGCCGCGCTGATGAGCGGGATGTATGAAGGTGCGATTCAAGATTTGATTGATGCCCTCGGACGCCTGCCTGGAATTGGACCAAAGAGTGCTCAGCGCATTGCATTCCATATTCTTCAGTCCGAGAGTGAAACCGCTGCTGCCCTCGTTGATGCCATCCGCACCGTCAAAGAGCGGGTGAAATTCTGCACCGATTGCGGCAACGTCTCGGAGGAGACCCAATGCCGGATCTGTCGCGATCCGCGCAGAGATAACACCTCCATCTGCGTGGTCGAGGAGAGCAAGGACGTCATCGCTATCGAGCGGACCCGCGAATTCCGCGGCAAGTACCACGTGCTGGGCGGGGCGATCAGCCCGATCGACGGCGTCGGCCCCGACCAACTCCGCATCCGCGAGCTCATGGTCCGCCTGGCTGATTCCGCGGTCACCGAGATCATTCTGGCCACCGACCCCAACCTCGAGGGAGAAGCCACGGCCACCTACTTGGCCCGCCTCATCAAGCCTCTGGGGTTGAAGGTTTCCCGTCTTGCCAGCGGATTACCGGTCGGCGGAGATCTCGAATATGCCGATGAGGTCACGCTGGGACGGGCATTTGAAGGCAGAAGGACCGTCGAGAACTAAAAGTCTCACTATCTGAACGTTTGCCCGTCTCGTTATTTGATATTAACTACCGAAACCTTTCGAGATGGTTCAGACTAGGGCCATGGCACTGATCGTTCAGAAATATGGCGGCTCCTCCGTAGCCGATGCCGAAGGCATGAAGCGGGTGGCTGCCCGGATTGTGGCGACCAAGCGGGCCGGAAACCAGGTGGTCGTCGTGGTCAGCGCCATGGGAGATACCACCGATGAATTGATCGATCTGGCCAACCAGGTCACCCCCATCCCTACGGGGCGCGAACTCGACATGCTCCTGACCGCGGGCGAGCGGATCTCGATGGCATTGCTGGCGATGGCAATCTCCAACTTGGGCCATGAAGCCCGCTCATTTACCGGCAGCCAGGCAGGCGTCATCACTGACTCGGCCCACGGACGCGCCCGCATTATCGATGTGGCACCAGGGCGAATTCGCGAGGCGATAGAAGAAGGCGCGATCGCGATCGTCGCAGGATTCCAGGGCGTCAGTCAGGACACCAAAGACATCACCACCCTCGGACGCGGAGGCTCTGACACCACGGCCGTCGCACTGGCCGCTGCCCTTGATGCCGACGTCTGCGAGATTTACACCGATGTCGACGGAGTCTTCAGTGCAGATCCGCGAGTTGTCCCAACTGCGCGAAAGCTGAAATCCGTCACCTACGAAGAAATGTTGGAGCTCGCCGCAAGCGGGGCAAAAGTTCTGCATCTTCGTTGCGTTGAATATGCACGCCGTTACGAACTTCCGATTCATGTCCGCTCATCATTTTCTGCCAACGAAGGAACGTGGGTGGTTAAGAACCAACCCGAAGGAGACATCATGGAGCAAGCAATCATCTCTGGCATTGCACACGATAAGAGCGAAGCCAAGATAACCATCGTCGGAGTCCCCGACCGCACAGGCGTTGCCGCACGTATCTTTCAAGCGATCGCCGATGCCGACATCAACATCGACATGATTGTTCAGAACGTATCGGCTGTATCCACCGGACTCACCGATATCTCCTTCACGCTTCCCAAGAGCGAAGGCGCCAACGCAACCGCGACGTTGCAACGAATTCAAGGTGAAGTTGGATTTGCTTCAATTCAGTACGACGATCAGATCGGCAAGCTTTCATTGATCGGCGCGGGAATGCGCTCGCATCCCGGTGTTACTGCCAACTTCTTCGCGGCGATGTCTGATGCCGGCGTGAACATTGAAATGATTTCAACGTCGGAGATTCGCATCTCCATTGTTTGCCGCGCGGCCGACCTCGAACGTGGAGTGCGAGCCGCCCACACAGCATTTGAACTCGATGGCGATCCCAGCGATGCCGTCGTATACGGAGGTACTGGTCGATGACCCGCAAGCCATCTCTTGCAGTAGTAGGCGCAACGGGTGCGGTAGGCACCGTCATGTTGAGCATTCTTTCCGAGCGCCCCGATGTGTGGGGAGAAATTCGTCTGATCGCATCAGCTCGTAGTGCCGGAAAAAGACTGCTCTGCCGCGGGGAACACATCACCGTGATGGAGCTTTCGCCGGAAGCCTTCGGCGGCATTGACGTTGCGATGTTCGATGTTCCTGACGAAATCTCAGAGATCTGGGCGCCGATTGCCGTTGCGCAAGGCGCAGTAGTCGTCGACAATTCGGGCGCTTTCCGTATGGACGAGGATGTCCCACTCGTAGTTCCAGAAGTGAACCCGCAAGAGGCGAAGAATCGACCTCGCGGGATCATCTCCAATCCCAACTGCACAACGCTTTCGATGATCGTTGCAATGGGCGCGCTGCATCGGGAGTATGGATTGAAGGAATTAGTTGTCTCCTCCTACCAAGCGGCATCGGGTGCTGGCCAGGCTGGTATCGATACATTGCGTGCGCAGATTCAATCCGTTGCTGGCACTGATGCTGGTACAAATGCAGGAGATGTCCGCACCTTTGTCTCAGATTTTGGACCTTTCCCTGCGCCATTGGCGCTCAACGTTGTTCCTTGGGCTGGATCGTTGAAGCGCGATGGATATTCCTCGGAGGAACTCAAAGTTCGCAACGAGTCCAGGAAGATTCTTGGTCTTCCCAACCTCAAGGTCTCAGCGACGTGTGTGCGAGTTCCAGTAATCACCACCCACTCCCTCACTGTGCATGCGGTGTTTGCAAAAGAGCCTTCCCGCAAGGCCGCCCAGGACATTCTGCAAAATGCTGCGGGAGTGAAATTGGTGGATGACCCCGAGAATCACAAGTTCCCAACTCCGGCCGATGCTGTCGGGACAGATCCGACATGGGTTGGTCGCGTGCGCAAGAGCATCGATGATCCGATGGCATTGGACTTGTTTGTTTGCGGTGACAATCTGCGCAAAGGAGCAGCACTCAACACCGCGCAAATCGCGGAATTGTTGGCAGCCGAGTTCTCCGTATAGTGAAAGCACCTATTAGATTCTCGACGAGTGAGGTATAGGCTCATTTAACGACTATCTGGGAGGGAATTTCATGTCGGAAAAATCCGGAGCAATTGAAAGTCACCACATTGATTATGTTCCAACGGATGAACGCCATGGAAAGGTTTGGCGTCAGGGACCTTTCTGGTTTCTCGGGAACTTTCAACCATTCACAGTTGCAATTGGACTATTAGGTCCCGTTTTCGGTCTGAACTTACTCTGGTCGGCCATTGCGGCCATCACCGGAATCTTGTTCGGAACCCTCTTTATGGCAGCGCACGCAGCGCAAGGGCCGCAGTTGGGTCTGCCGCAGATGATTCAATCACGGGCACAATTTGGTTATGTCGGCGTCATTTTCCCCCTCATTGCGACGATCTTCACCTTCGTTGCGTTCAACGTTGTCGACGTAGTCATCATCAAAATCGGACTGAAAGATATTTTCAAGTGGAATATGACCGCAGTAGCGGTAGTCATTTCCGTGGCAGCGGTACTCCTAGCGATCTATGGACACGATTGGCTGCACATGGCATTTCAGATTCTCTTCTGGGCATCCCTTCCATTTTGGGTGATACTCACGATCGGAATCATGACCGGTAACGCGGGCGGAACTGCCGTCGATAAGGGCGTCTTCTCTTACGCAGGCTTCTTCTCTATGTTCGCAATAGCGGCGTCGTACAACATCACCTATGCGCCGTATGTATCGGACTACACGCGCTATCTGCCGAAGGACACTCGCCCAAGTGCGATCATCCGAGCCGTATTTATCGGCGCTGCGGGTTCTCCAATGTGGCTGATGCCATTGGGATCATGGTTGGCAATTCATTTCGGTGCGACGGATGCACTCAAGGGAATTCATGATGCAGGCAATCACACGATCGGAAACGTTGGAAATATCCTTGCCATTCTCTCCGTTCTTGCCCTTGTCGCCACCATGGGACTTAATGCGTACAGCGGCATGCTCTCGGTAGTCACCGCCATCGACTCATTCCGCCCGGTACCTGCCGGCGCCAAAGCTCGCATCTATACGATCATCGTCCTAGGCGCGATTTGGTTGGCCTTCGGAATCGGCATTTCCTCGGCATCGGCGGCCTTGAACAATTCTCTCCTCGTGATGCTTTATCTTCTGGCTCCGTGGACTTCCGTGAACCTCATCGACTTCTACGCAGTACGTCACGGAAAGTTTGCAATCGCCGATTTCTTCAAGCCCAGCGGCATCTACGGCCGATGGGGTGCCAAGGGCATCTTTGCCTACCTGGTCGGTATCGCAGTCGAGATTCCATTCATGTTCATCCCAAGTTTCTACGAGAGCGTTGGAGCCAAGTGGCTCAAAGATGTTGATATCTCGTGGGCCTTAGGTTTGGTGATTGCGGGTGCGTTGTATTACTTCATGACCCGCTCA
>DASXUM010000027.1:0-5112 GCA_036504835.1 Candidatus Nanopelagicaceae bacterium | reverse complement strand
TTTCTTTTCTAATTAATTCATGTGCCAATGGTCGACGTTGTGCTTCCGAATCCAAGTGCACAGCATTTCCGTAAGGAAGCAGACCAAGGCCATTGGTCACCGTTTGAAGTTCGGGACCGAAAGAATCAGTGGGCCCTCCTTGATGCCAACAAATTGAACCGGCACTGACGCCGCCCAAAATCACTCCGTTCTCGTATGCCTCGCGAAGTACCGTATCCACACCGTGCAATTTCCAGATGGCAAGGAGATTGGCGACGGATCCTCCGCCGACCCAGATGAGGTCGGATTTGAGGATATGTTCCCTAATCGGAAGGTTGGGTTGAGTGAAAAGTTGAAGGTGTGTTACATCGCAGCCCATGTCTGTCATGGCCTCGTACGAGCGGGCGAGGTATCCCGCATTGTCGCCGCTGGCGGTATGAATGAAGCAGAGGCGAGGCCTCTCTTTCTTAGTCAATTCGAGCATTCGCAGAACCGTCGCCCCTGGTTTGGAAACATCCCACCGGTCCCTTGCCACGAAACCGCCGCTGGTTCCCATGATTCTGCGAACTGTCATTGATTGCCCTTCCGCTTGATTCTGATTGTGTTGGTTGTGTGATCGAACGGAGGGGCCGCCTCATCGTTCTCATCGCGTCGGAATTGGCGACTTTCCTTTTCATTGATGAGATGTTCGCTACCTGGCTTCAAGACAGTGTCTAGAAGGTTTATCCCTGCCGATCCAGCGCCTGGTCGCTTGGTCCCTTTAACTCGCGCACGAACAAGTTGATACACCCCCAGGCCAATGACGATAACCACCAGACCCGGCAGGCTCAACAAGAAGAGAACAACCATGTTCTAAGTTTACTTCGATACGCGAGAGTACGCTCGACTCATGAGTGCGCCTGACGGGCTTTCGACTCAAGAAGCCAGAATGCGGCTAGAGAAGCACGGGCCAAATATTCTCCATTCGCACACTAATAATTCAGCGTGGAAGCTGCTTTTACGGCAGTTCGAGAGCCCGATAATTCTCATCCTCTTTGCTGCGACCATAATTTCGATGTTTCTTGGGGAAGTGACGGATGGGATCATCATTCTCGCCATCATTATTCCAAGCGGCTTGTTAGGTTTTTGGCAGGAACACCGTGCCAACCGAACCATGCAATCTCTCATGAGCCAGGTCCAAGTTCATGTTGAAGTGGTACGCGATGGGAAGGAAGTGACCGTTCCGATTGCGGAGGTCGTAGTAGGTGATTTAGTGGTACTTCGCGCGGGCGATCTGGTACCCGCTGATCTTCGGATTGTGGAAGCTGTTGGGCTAATGGTCGACGAGTCCGCCCTAACTGGAGAGTCGTTTCCCAGAGAGAAGAATGTGGGAGAAATTGATGAGTCCAAGCCACTTGTAGAAAGAACGGGAGAGTTGTTCTTCGGCACGCACGTCGTCAGTGGAGTTGGGCGAGGTACTGTCATGAAGACTGGGGGCGACACCGAGTTCGGGGCTTTGGCAAACGAACTCAACTCACGGGATGTGACGACAGGATTTGAGAGAGGCACCACGGCTTTTGGAATGCTGCTCCTTCGCACGATGCTAGTCCTGGTTATCGGTCTATTTATTGCAAATCTATTCCTCCACCGCCCCGTCATCGACTCCCTCCTATTTTCCCTGGCATTAGCCGTGGGCCTAACTCCTCAGCTTCTTCCCGTGATTATTTCGGTCTCATTAGCGGCAGGTGCCCGAAAGATGGCTGAAAAACAAGTGCTGGTGAAGAGGCTTGATGCAATTGAGGATTTCGGTCTGATGACCGCCCTCTGTACTGACAAGACAGGCACAATCACCATGGGCGTCGTCAGTCTGGACGGAGCTCTTGATGTGGATGGGAAGTCCAGCGACCGTGTTTTGCGACTTGCCTTCGAGAACGCAAAATTGCAGCGAGGTTTCATCAATCCCTTGGATAACGCGATAGTTGAGACGGTCGGAACGAGGTTTCCCCTCGGCGGCGCACTTGCCGAGATTCCCTATGACTTCGAACGCAGGAGGCTTTCGGTATTGACCTCCAGTGGGGAGATGATAACCAAGGGCTCTTTTGAGAGTGTTCTGAAAATTTGCACCAATGTGAACAATCATGCGGGGATCGAACTAATCGATGCAATGCGCTCCGAACTTAGAAGGAAATTTGAAGATATAAGCGGACGAGGCAATCGAGTCCTTGCTGTTGCGAGTCGACCTATGACCGGTCGCACGAATTTGAGCCTTGCGGATGAAGTGGAGATGACATTTGAGGGCCTTTTGGTCTTCCATGATCCGCTCAAATCTGACGCGAGGCAGGCTATAGAAGAGTTAGCAGGTTTGGGAATAGATCTTTACCTTATAACCGGTGACAACCGCTTCGCCGCAAAATCCATCGCATCGGAAGTTGGACTTCCCACGGCAACTGTGATGATTGGTTCAGATATGTCCACAATGACGAAGGAAGTTTTAAAGGAGAGGGTAAGAGAGTGTCGCGTCTTTGCCGAAGTTGATCCGATTCAGAAGGAAAGGATAATTCGAGCAGTAAGAGACACTGGCGCCACCGTTGGGTATTTCGGCGACGGAATCAACGATGCGGCGGCCCTGCACGCTGCCGATGTTGGAATCTCGGCAGACAAGGCTGTGGACGTTGCCAAGAACGCGGCTTCGATAGTTCTTCTTGATAGAGATCTGAGAGTCATTGCCGAAGGTGTCCGGATTGGGAGAAGAACCTTCGTGAACACCATGAAGTATGTACGAGTTGGCGTGAGCGCGGCATTCGGCAACATGTTCTCGCTGGCGATTTCGGACATGTTCCTTCCATTTCTTCCGCTCCTTCCGATGCAGATCCTGTTGTTGAATTTCCTGACAGATTTCCCCGCTATTGCGATATCCGGCGATCTTGCCGATGCCGAAGATGTGGCAAAGCCGCGCGCTTGGGACATCAAATCGATCCGTAGATTCATGATCTATTTTGGGCTTTTGAGCTCGATCTTTGACCTGCTTACTTTTGCAATCTTGCGCCTTGGGTTCCATGCCTCTGAAGCACTATTTCGCAGCGGTTGGTTTGTTGAATCCACCCTTACTGAATTGACGGTAATGATGGTTTTGCGGACGCGCCGCAGATTCTGGAGAAGCAAACCCGGGAGTGGGCTCTTCTGGTCCAGTGCGATCTTGGCGGTAACAACGATTACGATTCCCTACACTGGATTCGGCCATCTCATCGGACTGACTGCCCTGCCGGCGAGACTCCTTTTCCTTCTTTTTGGGCTGATCTGTATTTACGCCGCCTTGAATGAAATTGCCAAGAAATATTGGATGAAGTAGATGGACACAAGACTTCGACGTCGAACTCTCTGGCTTATCGTCTTTGTGACTGGGGCGGTATTTCAGTTCTGGAGAGAATCGCCAATTGACGCTCTGATTTACTCTTTTGTGGCGGCGCTGATCTTGCTCGCGGAGTTGCCTCGATTCGAATCGACTGAATTCAGAGCTCTTCGACTCAGGTCCCTTACTGTAATTCTTCTATTTAGCACTTTGGTGTTCCTCATCTTTCCTATTCATTCGACATTGACGGCAGTTGGCTATCTGGTGCTCATTCCCATGCTGATGGGCGTCGTCCTACAGAAGGATCGACCAACCACTATTGGTTCAACGAGTGCCGTCAGAAGGTCATCGAAGATATGGTTCACGATCGGCTCACTCACGTGCATATGCGAGCTCGGAAACTACTTCGCCAGCGATATCACTCACAACGACAAGGCTTTCCCGACATTGACGGTTCTTGTCGATCCTTTTGTAGCAAGCAATGGAGGGAAGATAGTTTTCGTGCTCCTGTGGGCATGGATCGGTTTCGGACTATTCCGGATGGCGGCCGTGAAATGAATACATCGATATTCAGCGCCGGTTATGTGGCCTTGCTCCTCGCAGGAGTAATTGCCTGGGCAATTGCGCGCCGCAGACCCCTTGTAATTGCCCCGTTCGGAGTTCTTCTCAGACAAATGTTGGCTTCACGTGTTAATCGCATTTCGGTCTTCGCCATTTGGTGGTGGGTTGGCTGGCATTTCTTTGGACAACCATTCCCGAACTAATCTGACTGGACATCGCCGAATCGACCCTGCCCAATAGAGGTATGCGGTGGTACGTTGGGGGCGAGTCTTAGGAGACGCCGAATGCACTACTGGATATGGCTTGCACTCGCAGGTGGATTCTTGGTTCTAGAAATGGTCACGCTGAGCTTGATCTTCCTTTCCTTTGCCCTTGCCGCCCTAGTTGGGGCGATATTCGCGGCATTGTGGGTCGGCTCCTCATATCAGTGGATCGGTTTCTCAGTTGCCGCAGTCCTTACTTTGGCTTTCATTCGTCCCTTCGTGCGGAAGTATCTCTTTCGGAACTCCTCGGGAAGTGCTACCGGGATGGAGGCTTTGCTCAACCACGCCGCAGTTGCGCTCACAGATATCAATTCGACAATGGGGACCATTCGACTGCGCGACGAAACATGGACGGCGCGCTGCGAGACGGGCGCCATCCCTTCAGGTTCACAAGTAGTGGTTACACGAATTGATGGCGCAGTCGCCATCGTTGTCCCGAAAATTTCATCGACGTCCGTATAAGGAGAGAGATATGTCCGCCGCCAATATCGCCCTAGTGGTGCTTCTGGTCATAGCAGTAGTCATTGTTGTCGCTGCGATCAAGATCATCCCCCAGGCAAGTGCCGGGATCATTGAAAGATTAGGAAAATACCATCGGACCCTAGGCCCAGGCCTGAATTTGATCATCCCAGGTATCGACCGGTTGCGGCCGCTCGTAGACCTCCGCGAGAAGGTCGTTTCATTTCCACCACAACCAGTCATTACAGAAGACAACTTGGTGGTGAGCATCGACACTGTGATCTACTTCCAGGTGACGAATGCCAAATCCGCCACGTACGAAATTGAGAACTACATACAAGGCATTGAACAGTTGGTTGTCACCACCCTACGTAACTCAGTCGGAGGATTGGACCTGGAGAAGGCTCTCACTTCACGCGATCACATCAACGCGATACTGCGCGGCGTTCTAGATGAGGCGACTAGCAAGTGGGGTGTGCGGGTAAACCGTGTTGAGATTAAGGCCATTGAGCCACCACCAAG
>DASXUM010000026.1:0-3786 GCA_036504835.1 Candidatus Nanopelagicaceae bacterium | reverse complement strand
ATGTGCTTGCGATCAGAGCCGGAAGCGTTATTCCCAGACTTATCAGACACTGTGATTCTCCAATGTAGGTAAAAGATCCTTCAAGGTCGCGACAATGAGACCACGCTCGGCAATCTTAATGCGTTCGTGCAGCGTCGATTCGTCGTCATTTGGCAGGACCGGAACTGGCACCTGGGCGATGATTTCGCCAGTATCCACGCCTGCATCCACCCAGTGCACCGTGGCGCCCGTGACTGAAACCCCCGCCGCAATCGCATCGCGAACCGCGTGGGCTCCGGGGAATGCCGGCAGCAACGCTGGATGAGTATTGATCATCTTGAAGCGGGAAACGAAATACGGCGAAAGAATCCGCATGAAGCCCGCGCTAACGACTAAGTCTGGCTGCAAAGCATCCATGTGCTCGATGAGTTGCGCATCCCACTGCAGGCGATCCTTCTGCATCGGGTGGACGAAAGTTGTAAAGCCATCCTGCATTGCTCTTTCAAGTACATGCGCATCGGCACGATCCGAAATCACTTCAACAATCTGCGCGTCGAGTTCACCGTTCTTAACAGCATCGAAGATGGCTTGCGCAAGAGAGCCTTGTCCCGAAGCAAGGACGACGATCTTTGCGCTCACGTGGCACGCCTTCTACTAATCGATCCGACGGCCGCAGGAACGGCCCATGCAAAGAAGATACCGATTCCGAGTTCCAACGCAATGGCCAGGGTCACCTGCCAGATCGAAACGCCGACGGAACCCATTGCACTGGTGAGAAGTGCCCCGCTGCTCAAGTAGGAGACGGTGGCAACCAACGATGCGAGCGCCAGGAAACTGATCAATAGCGATCGTGCTCCCGCAGAAATGGTCCGTCGGTAAAGCACAATGCCCGCAACGAAGACTGCGATGCCGCTGAGCAGAACAAGCGGATGGCGTCCGGTTGGAAGTGCGCCCAGTAATGGAAGCGCGGGAATCTCCAATATGCGATGAGTCAGCGGGGCAACCAAGGTGTGGGCACCGATGGCAAAACCGGGGCCTACCAAATACGCGAGGGTGGCCACGATTGCATTGGGCAAGTAGAGAAGGTTGAAGATGAAGAGAAGCACGCCTCCGAGCAATCCCGGTTGTAGGACCACGATGAGATTCTGGATCGTCGAGATATGAAATGCCAAGGAAATACCAAGAACGAGTGCGGAGATGCCCAAGGCGATTGCCACCAAACGCAGTGCGGTGTCCATGCTGGCGAAGTATTTCTTGCCTTCGGCAGCGCGGAGGTTCACGGTTGCAATCCAGACGATCGGGATTGTCGTGATGGGGACGTAATACAGAACCGGGGAGACCGCGTGGGTGCTTGATCCCCACGCCAATAGGGCCGCAAACCCTGCATAAAGAATTGAGAAGGTGATCCGCAACAGTCGCAACGATTGAGTGTTCGGTTCGATGCGCGACTTGGCCCGCATGAAGCAACTCCTGATTGCGATGATGGGAAAGACCATCGCGCCAAGAGGAAGGTAGGACAGAAATCCGGCTTGGTTGGCCGGTGGCAACACCAGATTGAACGGCACGTGGTGTGCGCCGAGCCAGAGCCAGAGTGCGGCCCGCATTGGATCAGAGGTGTTTCCGTTGCTGCTGCCCGCCGTCGCCCACCCCAACATCGCGATAAACGCGGTGGGAAGAAGCACGAGGGCAATGCTGCGCAGCGCTTGTGTCAACGAGACCCATAGGACGCGTTGGAACATGCGTGTTATCGCTTCAGGATTGCACGCATTAAGCGCGCGGTCTCACTTGGAGTTTGTCCGACCCGCACGCCTGCCGCTTCGAGCGCATCCTTCTTGCCTTGCGCCGTGCCCGATGAACCGGAAACGATCGCGCCTGCATGGCCCATGGTCTTGCCTTCCGGAGCCGTGAACCCTGCGACGTAACCGACGACTGGCTTGGTGACGTATTCGCGGATGAAGTCTGCGGCACGCTCTTCGGCATCGCCGCCGATTTCACCGATCATGACGATTGCCTCTGTTGCAGGATCATCCTGGAATGCGCGCAAGCAATCGATGTGGGTGGTGCCGATGATCGGGTCACCGCCAATGCCGACTGCAGTGCTGATTCCGATATCGCTGAGCTCGTATGCCATCTGGTACGTGAGTGTGCCTGACTTAGAAACAAGGCCAATCGGTCCAGAGCCGGTGATGTTCGACGGGATGATTCCGATGTTGGACTCACCGGGTGTGATGATTCCTGGGCAGTTGGGGCCGATGATCCGCGTCAAGCCCTTGCTCTGCGCGTAGGCGAAGAATGCCGCCGTGTCGTGCACGGGGATTCCTTCGGTGATGACAACTACGAGAGGCATCGCTGCATCAATTGCATCGATAACGGCCGACTTCGCAAACTTAGGCGGAACGAATACGACCGAGGCATTTGCCTGCGTTGCTGCAACGGCTTCGCTTACGGTGTTGAAGACAGGGATCAAATGACCGTCGATATCAACGATCATTCCGCCCTTGCCTGGAGTCACTCCGCCGACGATGTTGGTGCCAGAGGCCAACATCTTCTTGGTGTGCTTGGTGCCCTCGGCACCAGTCATTCCTTGAACAAGAACGCGTGTCTGCTTGTTGATGAAGATCGACATTATTTGGCCGCCAATTCTGCGGCGCGAGCTGCTGCGCCATCCATAGTGTCTAGTTGTTCGACGAGTGGATGGGCCGCTTCAGTGAGAATACGACGTCCCTCGACCACATTGTTGCCATCTAGGCGGACGACGATCGGCTTGTTCGCCTTGTCGCCCAGAATCGCCAGTGCCTGAACAATTCCGTTTGCCACTGCATCACATGCAGTAATTCCGCCAAAGACGTTCACGAAAACACTCTTCACATCTTTGTCTCCCAGAATGATCGAGAGACCATCTGCCATAACTTGGGCAGAAGCGCCGCCTCCGATATCCAAGAAGTTCGCGGGCTTGACGCCGCCAAACTTCTCGCCTGAGTAAGCAACAACATCCAGTGTGCTCATGACGAGTCCTGCGCCGTTGCCAATGATGCCAACTTCTCCGTCCAGCTTGACGTAGTTGAGGTTCTTGGCTTTCGCCTCTTCTTCAAGGGCATTGGCGGCGGAGTGATCGACAAGGGCTTCATGGTCGGGGTGACGGAAATCTGCATTGTCATCCAAGGTGACTTTGCCATCAAGGGCAATGATGCGACCGTCGGTTGTCTTAACGAGAGGGTTGACCTCGACCAGCGTCGCATCTTCCGAAACGAATACACCCCAGAGAAGTACAAGGACATCGGCAACTTGATCTGCAATGTCTGCAGGGAAAGCCGCGTCTTGGATGATCTTCAACGCCTGTGCCTTGGAAAGACCGGCAATGGTATTTACGGGAACTTTGATCAACTTCTCTGGTGTCTCATGCGCGACGGCCTCGATATCCATACCGCCGGCAACAGAGGCCATTACTAAGAAGGTCCGATTAGAGCGATCCAACAAGATCGCCAAATAATATTCTGAATCGATCGGCGCGGCCTGCGCGATCATTACCTTGCCAACAATGTGGCCTTTAATATCCATGCCGAGAATTGCGCCAGCTTTCTCACGCGCATCTTCTACGGACTCGGCGAGCTTCACACCGCCTGCTTTTCCGCGCCCACCTACTTTGACCTGAGCCTTGACGACAACTTTTCCGCCAATTCTTTCGGCGGCAGCTGCGGCTTCGTCAGCAGTAGTAGCAACGGCACCAGCTAGAACTGGGACGCCATGCTTTTCAAAAAGATCTCTAGCCTGATATTCAAAGAGATCCACGTGGGTCTCCGTTTCTGT
>DASXUM010000025.1:0-4118 GCA_036504835.1 Candidatus Nanopelagicaceae bacterium | reverse complement strand
AGCGCGGGAGCGATGCTTGAGCCGACTTGATTACGTGATCGTCTTAGCTGCCGGTGAAGGCACGCGGATGAAATCAGCAACGCCCAAGGTTCTTCATACCATTGCAGGTCAATCTCTTTTAGGTCACCTACTTACCGCAGTTGAGGTTCTTGCTCCTGCAGAAATTCGCGTCGTCGTCGGATCGGGCCGCGAGTTGGTCACCGAACACCTCGCGAAGATTTCTCCTCTTGCAATCCCCGTCTTCCAGGAACACCGCGGCGGCACCGGGCACGCAGTGCAGTTGGCGCTCGCAGGCGCGGAAGTAAAAGGCACAGTTCTCATCGTCGCCGGCGATACACCGTTGCTGTCGAGTCAGACGTTGCGTCAACTTATCGCCGCGCACAATGAAGGCGGATTTGCCGCCACAGTGTTGACCGCCGAACTTCCCGATCCCACCGGATACGGCCGGATTGTCCGCGCTGATAATGGCGATCTGCTGAAGATCGTCGAAGAGCGCGATGCCGACGATTTCGAGAAGGACATCGAAGAAATCAATTCAGGCGTTTATGTTTTCGACCTTTCCATATTGCACCGGGTTATCAACCAACTCACCGATGACAACGCGCAAGGCGAGCTCTACCTCACCCAGGTCATTGAAATCATGCGCGCTGAGGGCGACCGCGTTGTTCCGATCCTTACCCCGGATGCGGTTGAGATCCTCGGCGTAAACGACCGAGTTCAACTTGCTGAGTGCGCCGCGATCATGCGCGATCAGATCAACGATTCCTTTATGCGAGCCGGTGTCAGCATGATCGACCCGACGACTACGTGGATCGACACCACCGTGAAGATCGCGGCCGATGTGACGATTCATCCCGGCACTGCACTTCATGGTTCGACTGTGATTTCTGAAGGCGCAGTTATTGGTCCGCGGACGACACTTGTTGACTGCGATGTTTTCGGCAAGGCAACTGTCATCGAGTCCTATTGCATCGGTGCCACAATCGGCGAAGGTGCCAGCGTCGGACCATTCACTTATTTGCGACCTGGCGCAGTTCTCGGGACGAAGAGTCGCACCGGCGCCTTCGTCGAGATGAAGAATTCGACCTTGGGTGAAGGCTCCAAAGTTCCGCACCTGTCATATGTCGGTGATGCCACCATCGGCGTCGGCACCAACATCGGCGCGGCCACGGTATTCGTCAACTACGACGGCGAGAACAAGCACCACACTGAAATCGGCGATCATGTCCGGATCGGCAGCGACACGATGCTGGTCGCCCCGATTTCCATCGGGGACGGCGCTTACACTGCGGCAGGCTCGGTCATTACTGAGAACGTCCCAGCCGGTGCAATCGGGGTTGGCAGAGCAAGGCAACGAAATGTCTTAGGGTGGGTTCTACGAAAGCGTAAAGGCAGCAAGTCAGCAGAAGCAGCACAGGCCGCAGATGCCAGTTCCGAGAAAGGGATATGACACCAATGAGCGAACTACGACTCGCCTCCGAAAAGCGACTGAGGATATTTACCGGACGTGCTTTTCCCGAGTTAGCCGAGCAAGTCGCATCAGAACTTGGCATACCTCTGACCCCAACATCGGCATACGACTTCGCCAACGGCGAGATCTTCGTCCGATTCGAGGAGAGCGTCCGCGGCAGCGACGCCTTCGTCATCCAGAGCCACGCAGCGCCGATCAACAAGCAGATCATGGAACAACTCATCATGGTCGATGCACTCAAGCGCGCATCCGCCAAACGCATCACCGTTGTCGCACCGTTCTACGGATACGCGCGCCAGGACAAGAAGCACCGCGGTCGCGAGCCGATCACGGCCCGCTTGATGGCAGACCTTTTCAAGACTGCCGGCGCTGACCGCTTGATGGTCGTTGACCTTCACACTTCGCAGATCCAGGGCTTCTTCAATGGCCCGGTTGACCACCTTTTCGCGCTTCCACTTCTTGCCAACTACGTCGGCAGCAAAGTCGACCGCTCGCGTCTCACCATCGTTTCCCCGGACTCAGGACGTGTCCGTGTTGCCGAGCGTTGGTCAGATCTTCTAGGCGGTTGCCCTATCGCGTTCATTCATAAGACTCGCGACCCACGTATTCCCAACGAATCCAAAACGGGTCGCGTCGTCGGTGATGTGCAAGGACAGACCTGCGTTGTTATCGATGACATGATCGACACCGCCGGCACGATCATCAAGGCCGTGGATGCACTCTTCGACGAAGGTGCAAAGGAAGTCATCATCGCCGCAACGCATGCCGTTCTTTCAGGTCCAGCTATCGAGCGATTGAGGGGATCTCGGGTCAGTGAAGTTGTTGTCACCGACACACTTCCAATTTCCGAGGACAAGTATTTCGATCGCCTCACCGTTCTGCCGATCGCACCTTTGCTGGCACGGGCCATCCGAGAGGTCTTCGAAGACGGTTCGGTCACAAGCCTTTTCGACGGTCTTTCCTGATCCATATTTAGACGCAAAATCCAGCGGATTTGCTGTTAAGCGCACTTATTCGCTAATCTTTCGCAAGTTCCGGCGAGGGTACGCACACCGTAATCGACGGTTTATGCAAGTCGACGATTTAAACGTGCGCTCCTGTCGAAACCAACGTGATTATCCGAAGGTTCGAAATAAGGGAGATTTAAAATGGCCGAGATCATCATCAATGGCGTGAGCCGTACCGAATTCGGTAAAGGCGCTGCGCGTCGTGCTCGTCGCGATGGAATGGTCCCTGCGGTTATCTACGGCCACGGCGCTAAGCCAGCACACATCGCCCTTCCTGCCCTTGAGTTGGGCAAAGCATTGAAGACCAGCAACGTTCTTCTCGACATCGTTGTTGACGGCAAGACCGAGCTCACCCTTCCTAAGTCGATCGTTCGCGATGCCATCAAGGGCACGCTGGAGCACCTCGACCTCATCATCGTTCGTCGCGGAGAGCGCGTCGTCGTCTCTGTTCCCATTCACACATCAGGTGAGTTCGACCGTGACGGAATCCTCGAGCATATGAACACCAGCATTGAAGTTGAGACCGAAGCAACCTCCATTCCTGACTTCTTCGCACTTGACCTCACTGGTCTTGTTGCCGGACTTTCTCTCTACGCATCTGACGTCAAGCTTCCTGCAGGTGTCACCTTGGTCTCCGACCCACACATGCCTGTTGTTCACCTTTCAGTGCGTTCCAGCCATGACGACATCGCCGAGGCCGATACCGCAGCCGCTGCAGCAGCATCTGCTGTAAGCACCGCAGCGACAGAAGCCGAAGAGAAGAAGGAATAATCCCGCTTCTCTAATAGTCTTACCTCATGGTCTGGCTAGTTGTAGGACTGGGTAACCCAGGTCCCGAGTATGAAGCGACGCGGCACAACATCGGCCAAATGGTCGTCGACATCCTCGCTGACCAGAACAAAGCCCGCTGGACTACTCATAAATCACGTACCGATGTCGCCGCATACAAGATTGGCGTCGGACCTCACGCATCCTCGGTGATTCTGGCCAAGTCCAAGAGCTACATGAACGAATCTGGCGGACCGATCAAAGCCCTCGCTGCTTTCTACAAAATCGAACCTGCCAAGATCATCGTGATTCACGACGAACTCGATATTCCTTTTCATTCCATCCGAGTCAAACTTGCCGGTGGCGATAACGGCCACAATGGTTTGAAGAGCCTCACTTCATCTTTCGCCACTGCTAATTACTACCGCGTTCGCATGGGTATTGGCCGCCCCATCGGTCGGCAGGACGCCGCAGATTTCGTTCTCAAGCAATTCGCCGTTGCCGAAAAGAAGGAACTTCAGAACTTCCTCATTCACGGTGCCGAGGCCGTGGAATCCCTCATAACAAATGGTCTTGAGAAGACGCAGCAGGACTTCAACTCTTAGTTAGGCCAAAGGACTCGGGTCTAATCCTCTAGCGTAAGTTTCATAAGCGAACTGCTCAAACGTTCGATAGCTTCCTTGTCGACATGTGTGCGCAATTGACTGAGTGCCTTTGACGTTTCTCGGAAATCTTCTGAGATGGCGGTACATTTCTCGCATATGGCGATATGAGACTCGAGGCGAGCAAGCTCTTCGGTGGTCAGTGGAGCAGAGGGATCGCGATCTAAATACCGAATCAAGTGCGCTCGTACCCAATGGCATTCTGGCATC
>DASXUM010000024.1:0-25758 GCA_036504835.1 Candidatus Nanopelagicaceae bacterium | reverse complement strand
AGTGCTGCCTTTGCCTTCTCTACTGCTTCCTTGGTGCCCTTTTCGATCAATACTGCAGGAGCAGCATCGACGATGTCCTTGGCCTCTTTCAAGCCAAGGCTTGAGTTGATGCCACGTACTTCCTTGATGACGGCGATCTTCTGAGCGCCGGCGCTCTCCAAGGTGAGTGTGAACTCGTCTTGTGCTGAAACCTCTTCTGCGGCTCCGCCACCTGCTGCAGCGACTGCAACTGGTGCTGATGCCTTAACGTCGAATTCGACCTCAAATGACTTAACGAAGTCAGAGAGCTCGACCAATGTCATTTCCTTGAACTGACCCAATAGGTCTTCTGTGCTGAGCTTTGCCATGATTTATTCCTTTTCTTCTACTGGGGTTTGAACTTCTTCGGTAACTTCTGGAGTTTCCGCAACAGCTTCAGCAACAGGTGCTTCGGCCTCTACGGCAGGTGCTTCTTCAGTTGCAACTTCGGCAACCGGAGTTTCCGCAACTTGATCTTCAGTCGTGCTGGCCGTAGCCGTCTCCACTGCGACTGGTCCTTGTGCTGCTTCCAACTTTGCGCGGAGAGCATCGATGGTGCGAATTGCGTTCGCCATAGATGCCTTCATTGCGCCAGCAAGCTTGGCCAAGAGGACTTCGCGTGATTCCAGATCGGCTAACTTGAAAATTTCGGCGGCGGTGACGTTCTTGCCTTCGTAGATTCCACCCTTGATAACGAGGAATGGATTCTCCTTGGCGAAATCGCGCAGGCTCTTGGCCGCAACGATTGCGTCACCCTTGATGAATGCGAGCGCCGAAGGTCCGGTAAGAAGTTCCGCAGGAACATCAAAGCCAGCCTCTTTTGCTGCAATCTTGGTGAGGGTGTTCTTCACTACGGAGTACTTGGTGTCTGCACCAAGGTCGCGGCGAAGTTTCTTCATCAAGGTCACGGAAAGTCCGCGATACTCGGTGAGGACAGTCGCTGTGGCTGTGCGGAAATCTTCCGTCAGTTCAGCAACTGCTGCTGCTTTATCTGGGCGAGCCATTCGGTTCACCTTTCTGTCATAGATCACAACGCGCCACTTATGTAACGCAGATTTCAATCAAAGGGCCTAAAAATGCAATAAACCCGATACGCGTAGATGCGCACGGGTTTAACGTGTGAACCTACGCGGGCTGTCTATTGACACTTAAGCAAGAACCAATTTCTTGGCTCCCGCACCAGCGGTCTTTGGTGAGAACGTAAGGGTAGGCCGTGAGGCCCACCCTGGTCAAAATGAGCCTAGAAACCAGGCTTACTTCAGGCTGGCTAGGGCGGCCGACAACTTCTCGGTGACCTCGTCGGCGATCTTGGCCATCTCAGGGCCTTCCGTAATCTCGGCCATCATCTGGGGGTTGATGATCTCGACCACGACGCCGGCATCGGTCTTACGGATGACGACGTTGCAGGGCAGAAGGAGTCCGATCGACGGCTCGGCGCCCAAGGCGCGGAATGCGTAGTTGGGATTGCAGGCACCGAGGATGAGCATTGGCTCAATGTCCTTGTTGATCTTGTTCTTGAAGGTGGCTTGCATGTCGATTTCGCTGACAATGCCAAAACTCTGCTCGGCAAGAGCGGCGCGAACCTCTGCGTTGACCTCGTCGAATGGACGATTGATCGTCCGGCTCATTCCGTAGTTCATCTGGATCTCCTTGATAGGTGGTTTGGTCGGACTTAGAAAACGAGGACTTTGTTTGCGGCCAAGGTTGCATCGGTGAGGGCTTCCATTGTCGATCGCTTCGACCCTTCGATGAGCATCTCTTCAGAAATCCCGCGCGCATCCATGCATGTTCCGCAGCATTCAATAGCCCCGCCATTGCGGGTCACGATTGAGAGCATGCGATCGAGTTTGTAATAACCATCAGGTGTCTTCTGATTGGCCATCGCGGCAGTAACCCCGTCGCCCATGAGGAACACGGTTACTTCGACATCTTCACGCTTGGACAGGGATCCCGCCAAACGGATGGCGTTGTACGTCGAATCCAGCCCGTAGGCAGATCCATTGATAATCATCAGAACCTTCATTGCGAACTCCTTGATTTGTTGGGGATGTTTTTAAGCAACACTTTTTTCAACCGGCAGGCCCGCCAGGCGCCACTCGAGCATTCCTTCTTGCAATCTACGCGCCTTGATGCCCTTCTTATTGAGTGCCTTCACTGCGTCGTATGCCAGGACGCAGTACGCGCCGCGGCAGTAGACGACGACATCCAGATCCTTCTTGAGGGTTGAGATGAAGCCGTCCAATTCTGAAAGCGGAACCGAACGCGCACCGGGAACATGGCCGGCTTCGAATTCAAGACTTGGGCGAACATCCAAGACAACAACTTCCCCTGTGCTCAGACTCTTCAACAGTTCAGCTCGTTCCACGGCGTCGGAAAAATCATGGGGATCGCCGCCGAGGTATGTCGTTGCGGCCCGTTCGGCATCTGCAAGATGCGTCGTGGCGACATCTCTCAACATCGCGAAAAGTGCTTGGACATCTTCGCCATTGAGGCGGTAGTGAATCGTGGTGCCCGCGCGGCGAGTGGCAACAAGGCCAGAATCTTTAAGCGCTTGCAGGTGCATGGATGCGGTGGAGAGTCCGAGCCCGGCTTCCTTTGCCAGGGACTCAACCGAGCGCTCGCCTTGGGCGAGGAGGTCCAGGAGTTCTAGGCGCTTGGGGCTGGACAGGCCCTTGCCCATCCGGGCGAACTGCTCGTATAGGGCTGTCTTTGCTTCGCGTTTGCTCATTCTGCCCCCTTATTCCAGTAAAACCGAGAATACTGGAGAAAGTCGTCAAGGGCAACTCTGGAGGGAAAAGAACAAACCCCTCGTGGGTTGAGCGCTGAGACGTAAAGCGAAGCAGTCTCAAACTCACCCGCGAGGGGTTTATTGCACAGAATTTATTCGGCTGCGTTTGGCTCCCGTGTGAGGTTGGGATCCACGGCAATGCCAGGTCCCATCGTCGTGGAGATAACTGCCTTGCGGATGTAGCGGCCCTTTGATGCGGATGGCTTAGCGCGGTTTACCTCATCGAGTGCTGCCGCGTAGTTCTCAGCCAACTGTTGCGCCGTGAAAGAAGTCTTGCCGATGATGAAGTGGAGGTTGGAGTTCTTATCAACACGGAACTCGATCTTTCCACCCTTGATATCGGTGACTGCTTTGGCAACATCGGTTGTTACGGTGCCGGTCTTTGGGTTTGGCATAAGACCACGTGGTCCAAGAACCTTTCCAAGACGACCGACCTTGCCCATCAAATCTGGTGTTGCAACAACGGCGTCGTAATCAAGACGGCCCTTGGCAACTTCTTCGATCAATTCATCTGCACCAACAACATCGGCGCCGGCTGCGCGGGCTTCGTCAGCACGAGCTCCACCTGCGAAAACAAGAACGCGGACGGTCTTGCCGGTTCCGTGTGGCAAGTTGACTGTGCTTCGGATTGCCTGATCGGCCTTCTTAGGATCGACACCGAGCAATAGAGCAACTTCAACAGTTGCATCGTATTTTGTGGTTGAGGTTTCGCGAGCAAGTGTCACGGCCTCAAGTGGTGTGTAGAGGTGATCCTTCTTAACTTTTTCCGCTGCTGCGGTGTATTTCTTACTGCGCTTCATTTCGCTCCTCTTTCAAGAACTGCCCTGCAGTTCTCATTCGGTTGTGGTGATGCGAACCAGCGTGGTTCTCCCACATCTTCATTCCGACTTGGAATGAAGAAATTTATTAATCGGTGACGGTGATACCCATCGAACGAGCAGTGCCTGCGATGATCAAGCTGGCGGCATCAATGTCATTGGCATTGAGGTCTTCCATCTTGGTCTTTGCAATCTCTTGAACCTGGGCCTTGGTGATTGATGCGACCTTGGTCTTGTGAGGGACGGCAGAACCCTTGTCGACTCCTGCTGCCTTCAAGATCAGACGTGATGCAGGTGGGGTCTTGGTGACGAAAGTAAATGTGCGATCTTCATACACGGAGATCTCAACAGGGATGATCTGTCCCTTTTGTGATTCGGTAGCAGCGTTGTACTGCTTGACGAACTCCATGATGTTCACGCCGTGCTGACCTAGAGCAGGACCAACTGGAGGCGCAGGTGTTGCAGCGCCAGCTTGGATCTGCAACTTGATCATTGCTGTGATCTTCTTCTTCGGGGCCATAGTTGTTTCTCTCTTTTTCTCTATCTAGTTTCCGGGATTAAATCTTTTGTACTTGGTGGAACGCCAGCTCCACAGGAGTTTCGCGACCGAAGATCGAAACAAGCACCTTGAGCTTTGCCTGCTCAGGCATGATCTCGCTGATTGATGCAGGAAGAGTTGCGAACGGACCATCCATAACCGTGACGGATTCTCCAACCTGGAAATCAACGACGCGGATATCTGGCTTGTCGGACTTCTTCACTGGACGAGGAGCAAGAATCTTCTCAACTTCCTCGAAGGTCAGCGGGCTTGGGTGGTGCGCGTTGCCAACGAAGCCGGTTACGCCAGGAGTGTTACGAACAGCCGACCATGATTCGTCGGTGAGGTCCATACGAACAAGTACATAACCTGGATAGATGTTGCGCTTGACCTGCTTGCGCTGGCCATTCTTGATCTCGGTTACTTCTTCTTCAGGCACTTCGATCTGGAAAATGTAATCTTCCATGTTCAGGGACTGAATACGGTTCTGAAGATTTCCCTTTACCTTCTTCTCGTAGCCAGCGTATGAGTGGACGACGTACCAGTCGCCGGCTGCCGTGCGCAGGGCACGACGGAACTCGGCGTTGGGGTCGTTCTCGTCATCCTCTAGCTCGAGGTCAGAAGTGGCTTCAACCTCAGGCGCGTTCTCTGAATCCGGGGATGCGACAACTTCGGCAGGGCTCTCCTCCGCAACAACTGGTTGAACAGTTGCGGCAGCGAGGGCAGCCTCGAAGGCGTCGTTTTTCTCTTCAGACATGATGCTTCCTTATCCAAAAACCAAGAAGACGATCTTGGTTAAAACCAGATCGAGAAGCGAAACAACGGCGATGATGAAGGTCACGAAGACCAGAACGACGGCGGTGTAGGTGGTCAACTGTTTACGAGTCGGCCAAACAACTTTTCGGAGTTCTGAAACTACCTGACGGTAGAAAAGGCCAATGCGCGCGAAGAGGCCAAGCTTCTTCTCTTCGCGGGGCGCAACCACATCTGTCATCGTGGGCCTTTCCTTTCGTTGGGTCGATCTCTTTCGAACATGGCAGGGCAGGAGGGACTTGAACCCCCAACCGCCGGTTTTGGAGACCGGAACTCTGGCCAGTTGAGCTACTGCCCTTCAGACGGCATGGCAAAAGACCATAATCGTCAGGGGCAGAGTGTAGAGCGTGGAGGAGGTCGGGGTCTAACTCGGGCGTGGCCGCAGGCTCAATCCTCGACCATTGATGCCTCGCGTAGGAAACTGTGCCCCATGAGCCAGAACCCCGCTTTCACTTTCGAGCGTCTCCATCATCTCCAATTAGCTATTCCTTTGGGAGGCGAGGATGTGAGCCGCCAGTTCTGGGTGGGAATTCTGGGATTCGTCGAAGCCGCCAAACCTCCCGTCCTTGCTGCCCGCGGAGGCTGCTGGTTCCGAGCCGGCGGAGTCGAAATCCATCTGGGGGTCGAAGAAAGCTTCACGCCGGCAACGCGGGCTCACCCTGGGATCCTGGTTACCGCAATCAAGGAATTCGCCGAGCATCTGCAGAGCCACGGGGTCGCCGTGACCTGGGACCCGAACTTCCCCGGATTTGAGCGCTTCTACGCTCACGATCCCTTTGGCAACCGCCTGGAGTTCTTGCAGGCAATCTGAGAACACGAGAGGTCTCCCGAGTACGGCAGACTTGGCCCATGAGCGCCCAACGAATCTCCTCCCGAATCGCCGCAATCGCAGAATCTGCCACCCTCGCCGTGGATGCAAAGGCGAAGGCGTTGAAGGCGGCCGGTCGTCCAGTGATCGGATTCGGAGCGGGCGAGCCAGACTTTCCGACTCCTGATTACATCGTCGCGGCTGCAATTGCTTCGGCAAGCGTCGCCGCCAACCATCGCTATACGCCGACATCGGGACTACCCGAACTTCGCGATGCGATCGTGGCCAAGACCAAACGTGATTCCAATTACGACGTCACCGCCGACCAAGTCCTTGTCACAAACGGCGGCAAGCAGGCGGTCTACCAAGCCTTTGCCACCATCGTCGATCACGGGGACGAAGTTCTCCTGCCTGCTCCTTATTGGACAACCTATCCCGAGTGCATCAAATTAGCCGGCGGAATTCCGGTAGAAGTTTTCGCCGATGAAACTCAGAACTACTTGGTGTCAGTCGAACAACTCGAAGCCGCACGAACACCAAAAACCAAGGTTCTGCTCTTCTGCTCCCCCAGCAACCCCACGGGTTCGGTCTACCCACCGGCACATGTGAAGGCGATCGCGGAGTGGGCCCACAAGCACGGCATCTGGATCATCTCCGACGAGATCTACGAGCACCTTCTTTATGACGGCGCGACGGCGCCCAGCATTCCCGTGGTCCTTCCAGAGATTGCCGATCACACCATCATCCTTAACGGCGTCGCCAAGACGTATGCGATGACCGGTTGGCGCGTGGGTTGGATGATCGGACCCAAGGACGTCATTAAGGCAGCAACAAATCTCCAATCACACCTTTCGAGCAACGTTTCCAACGTCTCACAGCGCGCGGCAATCGCTGCGCTCACTGGCGATCTATCTGCAGTTCACAAAATGGGCGAGGCCTTCAACCGGCGACGCAAGCTCATCGTTGGACTGCTCAATGAGATACCTGGATTCGTTTGCCCGATGCCCCAAGGCGCCTTCTACGTTTATCCGTCCGTAAAAGGCGTCTTGGGGAAAACAATTCGAGGAAAAACCCCTCGCACATCAGCGGAATTGGCAACGCTTATCTTGGAAGAAGTTGAAGTCGCCGCAGTACCAGGCGAGGCTTTCGGTCCATCTGGGTATTTGCGCTTCTCTTACGCGCTTGGTGACGACGATATCGTCGAGGGCATCGGTCGCATCAAGAAACTGATGTCTGAGGCAATTTAATTCAGGGTTAGGCCCACCAGATTAACTTCTGGTTCGAGGAAGATTCCAAACACTTTCTGCACTTTCTCCTGCGCCTCTTTGGCCAGAGCCGCGATATCTGCAGCAGTCGCGTTTCCTGAATTCGTCAACGCCAGCACATGCTTGCTTGAGATGCGCGCGCCAGAGTGCGCGTCACCTTTTTGAATTCCAGCGTGCTCCATCAACCACGCCGCCGACGTCTTCACGCGACCGTCGGGTTGCACCCAACGCGGTGCGTCATTGGGAAGTTTCGCGGCAACCTCGGGGCTCACGATCGGATTGGTGAAGAAGGAACCAGCCGACCATGAGTCGTGGTCTTTGGGATCAAGGAGCATTCCCTTGCTCTCGCGCAATTTCAAGGTGGCCTCGCGTGTGGCAACTACCGAGGCTTTTCCGCCGACTTCTATTCCCAGTGCACGCGCCAACTCGGCGTAATGGATTGGCGCTGATGCTTCGCCAATTCTGAGTTGAAAGCCGACATCAAGAATGACAAAGCGATCTCGCTCCACCTTGAAGCGCGAACTTCGATATGTGAAGTTGCATTCCGCGTTGGTGAATGTCCTGACTCGTCTTTCCTTGCGATCATATGTCCGCACTCGAGTGATGAACTCGGAGACTTCGTGTCCGTAAGCGCCGATGTTCTGGATTGGCGCGGCGCCGACGGTTCCTGGAATTCCACTTAAAGTCTCAAGACCTGCATACCCGCGCGAAATTGTGGTGGCGACGAATTCATCCCATACCTCGCCTGCACCGATTGTCAGAGTCGCGCCGCTGCACGCATCGACTTCGGCTTCGACTTCCGAACTGGCCACATGAATGACGACGCCTTTAAAACCTTCATCGCTGACAAGAACATTGGTGCCGCTGCCAAGAATCAAAATCGGCTTGTCGGCATCATCGGCGGCTTGCACCGCGGCAATGATCTCAGCTTCGTTGCACGCATTGACGATTTCTTGAGCCGGCCCCCCGACGCGGAAACTCGTGTAGTCCGAGAGTTGGCTCATGGTTGAAAGGCTAGCGACGCGGACTCAGGATTGCATTCTTGCCGCGGAAGCGTTCCAAGATGCGGTCGTAGTTCTTCTTCGACTGGACCTCGCGGAAGTTCTCATCAACGTCGTGATATCCGTGGTGGCGTCCCTGCGTAAGCGGGAGATCCATCTGCAACAGGTGCCCGCTTGCATGCCGGAGTTTGAGGGAGAACTCGATATCGGCGTTGCGATAGTAGATGGCCCGAGAGTTGAAACCACCGACTTCAAGGGCGGCCTGTCTGTCCATGGCGAGGAAGTAACTGAAGAGCACGTCCACTTCTCCCGGGCCTTTGTCGTCGACACTGCGCCACTCGTCCTCGAGATTTATGAGCCCGCCTCGCCATCCGACGGCTGAATACGTTCGTTCCTTCAACGTCGAAAGCACCGGAGCAATGGCATCCCCAGTAAAGCGCGTTGATGGATCCATGATCACCAGGAATTCAGAGTTCACATTCTGCAGCAGCGCATTTGCCGCCTGCGCCCAGCCGCACTCTTCGACCACTTTGATTACGAAGGTCTTTTCGTCGATGAGATCCTCAAGGGGACCAACCTCATCAAGGCAGAGAAGGACAATAGGTATATTGCAGTGAGCGCGAATGGACGAAACAGTTTCAACTGCGTCCTCTTGGAAACCGGAGATGATCATTGCGATCGCGATTTCGGATCCTTCAAGCGCCGGTTTCATCTGGCGAATTGTTTCGGTAACGATGTAGCGGATTCGTTTGTGAAATTCGAACGCTCCAGCAACATCGATGATGTCCCAACCTGCATCGGCAATCTCGTCACGTAATCGATCAGCGAGGGCAAAATCCTTCGCCGCGCGCGCAGCCTGTCTCTCCTGACCTAGTTTCCAGATTGCATCTGGGACGGTCATGACCGTACGACCAGCGCCTTTGCCATTCCCAGAACCTTGACGCCTTCGGAGGTCGCATTGATGGCGAGGCGGACCTTGCCGTCTTCCACTTCCGCAACGGTGGCAGAGACGGTGAGATCCACCTTCTTATTGGCGGGCACAATCACCGGTTTCACAAACCGTGCGGAGAATTCTTTTACAGCGGCGGGGCCGCCAGCCCAATCGGAAACGAACTTGCCGGCAAGGGCCATCGTGAGCATTCCGTGGGCGATGACATCGGGAAGTCCGACAGATTTTGCGAATGCTTCATCTTGATGAATTGGATTCTGATCTCCGCTGGCATCGGCATATTTCTTCAGCAGCTCACGGTCGATCCAGAAGACGCGCTCGGCGATGACATCTCCCACGTTGATCATGCGCGCACCACCAGAGTGGACCAGGTGGAGACAACGAGCTCGGCACCTGAGTGGAGATCGGATCTGACGGTGACAATTTCATTTCCGGCAACGACTTTGTAGTTCTCAATTGTTGACGAGCACTTCAACACATCCCCCGCGACAATCGGACGGAATATCTCGAACTTCTGATCGCCATGGACAAGCCGCGACCAGTCCAAGCCGACCTGCGGATCAGTCAGTAATTCCTGGGATTGATCAAGGGAGATGCGAATAGAAAATGTGGGAGGGGCGACGCTGAGGTCTTCTTCTCCAATGACGGCAGCAAAGGCGGCAATATCAGAGGCTGTAACAGGAAATGACTTCGCACCATGAAACGTGCGCCCGACGGAATCGGGATTGAGCATTAACGAGTTTCGCGGTGAAGGGTTGAAGCCTTGCAACGTGGGCAGAACTTCTTGAGTTCAAGACGGTCTGGGTCGTTACGACGGTTCTTCTTGGTGATGTAGTTGCGCTCTTTGCAGTCGACGCAGGCCATGGTGATCTTTGGACGAACGTCCGCGCTCTTGCTTGCCATGGTCTTGCTCCTTCGCCGTTTGGAACTCTACTTATTAAGAGGCGTAAGAATAGCCGACGGGGGTACTGGAGGCGAAATCCGAGCCCGAAGGAGGGCCGAATATCAACGGGTGAGCGTGAGATGGACTCTTCTGGAGCGCTGAAAATAGAAGTACCAAACCCCGGGTATCAAGAAGGCCGAGACGACTTCCCACCAGACCGGGCTGCCACTCGAGACTTTTTGTTGCGCTGGCTCACCATTGAAGGTTATGGAATTCAAAACATCAGTGCTCAGTGGGCCAGAGATGAAGTTGAGGACCACTTGAGCAAGCACATAGACCTTTACCGATTCGATTGCACTCCTTTGTCGAGCGCGTATCAATCGCAAGAACCACAGATCAACAAGTCCGCTGGCTACAAGGAAGATCAACGATGCAAGAAAACTAGCAAGGGAAAGGCCGGCATTGGCCAGGTTTCCATGGAAACGAATGAGCAGTACTGCCAGAAAACCGCAGGAGACAACACCGGCGTAGAGGGTGAAGAGGAAGAAACCGAGCCAACCGCCAATTCCAGTCAATTTTTCGTCGCGCAGATAATCGCGGCCTTCCTCCATGCATTCCTGCTTTCCAAAACTTAGTGATTGGAAATATGGCAGCGCACAAACATCTCATCGATGTTTGTGCACGTTTTGATCGTAGCGGAGGCCGGATTTGAACCGGCGACACAGCGATTATGAGCCGCTTGCTCTACCAAGCTGAGCTACCCCGCCGAGCCCCCCAACGGAATCGAACCGTTGACCTTTTCCTTACCATGGAAACGCTCTACCGACTGAGCTAGGGGGGCGCACAATGCTTGTGAAGCGTACAGGTTCACGCCTGTATTCGAAAAATCACCCGGTGCGCCCTGCTCACTTAGAGGGGTCGAGGGTCACCTTGCCAGTGGTCTTGCGATCACGCATGTCCTGGTGAGCCCGTGTTGCTTGGGAGAGCGGGTAGGTCGCCCCTATGACAGGGGTGACCTTGCCAGAGAGAACCAGGGCGAATAACTCGGCAATCACGTCGTGAAAGAGCTCCTTGTGGCCAAAGCAGTGCGCCAGCCAGAAACCGGTGATCGTTTTGGTCCCGGTGATCAAAGATCCAGGGTGAACTACTCGCGGGAGTTTGCGCGAAGCGTTTCCGTAGGTGATGACCCGGCCGAAAGGTGCGAGCACCTCGAGGCTGGCATCGAAGGTCTTGCCACCGACCATCTCGAGGACAAGATCAATTTTCTTGCCGTTGTTGGCGGCGAGCATCGCCGCTGCCAGATCCTCGACATTTGCGTCGATCGTGATGTCGGCACCCAGGGATTTAGCTAACTCCGCTTTGTTGCTGGAGGAGGTAACCGCGATGACTTTGGCGCCCCACAACTTTGCAAGTTGAATCGCCATAGTGCCCACTCCACCAGCGGCGGCATGGATGACAACAGTCTCATCAGGGCGCAGATGCCCAACTGTCTTCAAAATGTGCCACGCGGTCGAGCCTTGAACCAACATGCACAGTGCCTGCGCATCCGTGATGCCGTCCGGGATATCGATGAGCAAGGACTTCTTTGCCACGGCCTTCTGCGCGTAGCCGCCCTGTTCCACGGAGGCAAGAACGCGACGGCCCGAATTTGTATGCCCCACGACTTCTAGTCCAGGAATGAGAGGAAGGACTTGCGGCGAGAGGTAGCCGTTTTCGGTCTGATGGGTATCGGCATAGTTGATTCCAATGGAAGTGACCGTGATGAGTTCTTCGTTCTGCTGCGGGGTTGGATCTGGTAGATCCACGTACTCCATGACCTCTGGGCCGCCGAATGTATTTACTTGAATTGCCTTCATGATTATCAGCCTAAAGGAACAAGGACAGATTGTCTTGGTCTGTTCTACGCTGGCGCCATGACCACTTCCACATCGATTAGCGCCGCGTCGATCGTCCAAGCACACAAGGACGCCAAACTTCGTGCCGATAACGCCCAAGTTTCGATTCGCCACCTGCAAGGCATTACCGAACAAGGTTATGCGCGCGCGATCTTCGACGAAGTCTGGCCAACCGAAGAAGGAACACAGATCACCGCCAATCTTCTGCAGGCGATGGTGCACAACGGCGCATACGTCAGCGGCGTCTTCTACGACATCGATGTCATTGCAGCCGCATTTGCATTCCCGGGTATCGACTCGCAAGCGCACCTCCACCTTCACTCGCACATGGCCGCAGTGAAGGAGAAGTACCGGAATCGCAATATCGGAAGCGCATTGAAGTGGCATCAGCGGGCATGGGCATTAGAAAACGGATATGAGACGGTCACCTGGACTTTCGACCCATTGGTCCGGCGCAATGCACGATTGAACCTTGTGAAACTCGGCGTGCAGGTCTTTGAGTATTTCGCCGATTTCTACGGCGATCTCCCTGATGCACTCAATGCCGGCGATCCAACCGACAGAGTCATCGCGCGGTGGGACTTGCTCTCCGAACGAGTAGTCGGTGCGGCGAAGAACCTCAACCTAGAGATGTCGCCGAAGGAGATCCCGGTTGCCCTGGCAAATGCCAACGAGAAGCCGGTGAAGCACGCAGTGCCAGAGAGCGCAGAAACCGTCGCCGTCTATCTTCCAGCCGACATCATCCAACTTCGCGCCGATAATCCTGCAAGAGCATGGGAGTGGAGAATCGCCGTGCGCGAAGAACTGCAACCTCGTCTGCTTTCAGATTGGTATATCCAGGGATTCACATCCGATGGCGCCTACGTCGTGACGAAGAAGAAGTGAAAGAGGATCTGTAAATGCGGATCAAAGATGTAGAACTTCGCATCATCAATCTCCCATTGGTCAGGCCGTTCCGAACTTCCTTTGGAACTCAGTACGAGAGAGAACTCTTGTTGATGCGAATCCGCACACAGGAAGGTTCTGAAGGTTGGGCTGAATGCGTCGCGATGTCAGAGCCTTTGTACTCCCCCGAATACACGTTCGCGTCCCAAGATGTCATCGAACGATTCTTGTTGCCCGCAATCTTCGAAACCGAAGATGTGCGTGCCGAGGAAGTTGCCGAACTCCTCAAACCATTCTTGGGTCATCAGATGTCGAAGGCCTGCGTGGAGACTGCGATCTTGGATGCACAACTTAAACTCGAGGGGATCTCGTTTGGGTCCTATTTGGGATCGTCCAAAGAAATGATCGACTGCGGTGTTTCAGTAGGAATTACTTCCACCATTGATGCACTCGCCCAAGAGGTGTCGCAATACGTCGACGAGGGCTACCGTCGGATCAAACTCAAGATCGAACCGGGCTGGGATATCGAGCCAGTCCGCGTTATCCGCGAGCTCTATCCGGACATTCCGCTACAGGTCGATGCGAATCAGGCCTATACGCGCGAGTATGCCGATCACTTGAAGCAACTCGATCCTTTCAATCTTCTTTTGATCGAGCAACCGCTAGATGAACACGATGTTCTCGGCCACGCAATGCTTGCCAAAGCGGTCGCAACACCCATCTGTCTCGATGAATCGATCACCTCGTACGAATCGGCGCGGGATGCGTTGGCGATGAAAGCGACGACGATCATCAACATCAAGCCAGGGCGAGTCGGTGGGTATCTCGAGTCAGTGAAGATCCATGACCTCTGCGTCGAAAACGATATTCCTGTCTGGTGCGGAGGAATGCTCGAGACGGGAATTGGCCGTGCGGCAAACATCGCGCTGGCTTCTCTGGCTGGGTTCACTTTGCCCGGGGATACCAGCGCATCCTCTCGTTACTACCATCGAGATATCACGACGCCGTTTGTCATGGAGAACGGACAACTTCGAGTTCCCAATGGACCCGGAATCGGCGTCGACATCGATCTGGATTTCATCGACGAAATCACAACCTCGAGAAAACTGATTACGGCGCCATAGAGTGAGTTCGCTTTTTCTCCTCAAACTTTTCCTTGCACCCTTCTTCGTAGCCCTTCTCAGTTTCATCCAACGTCGGTGGGGCGATGGCATTGGCGGCCGACTGATTGGTTTGCCTCTCACGACGGGGCCATTCATCTTCATCATCTACATTCAAGAAGGATCTTCCTTTGCAGCACACGCTGCGCACGGAGTTCTCGTTGGGCAGGTTGCGCTCATTGCCTTCTCTTGGGTTTACGCCAAGGCCGCTTTGAACATGTCATGGAATCGCGCGCTTGCGGCAGGAACCCTTGCCTGCCTTGCGGCAGGTGCAGTCTTGACCAGTTTTGAAATTCCGCTGGTCGTGCTGCTCCCCCTGCTGGTTGCTTCATGGTCGATTGCCTGGAAATTCTGGCCGGCCTACGTCGTCGAGCCGCGGACCTCGGAGACCCCACGATGGGAATTGCCTGCCAGGTTGCTGGTGACCGTTGTTCTTATCGTCACACTGACTGGGACTGCGTCATTCCTGGGCCCCCGTGTTGCCGGGGCACTCTCCACCTATCCCGTCATTATTTCCGTGCTGGGAGCCTTCAGTCAGCGAAGGCACGGCGCACATTCGACGGTAGCCACCCTGCACGGGCTGATGCAGTCTCTCCCGATAACGATCTCGATCATGACCATATTGGCGGTAGTTCTATAAAAACTGCCTAGTATTGCGACGTAAGAAAGGACGAAAGTGCCAACGACGCCACTTCCAACGCAAGACGATATTGACCACCTGAGCGAGCGCACCATTTCACTCGTTTCAAATCTGCTAACCCAATCAGACAAAACGCGAACTCGTCACGACGAAGCAAATAGAAAACGGTTCGCTCGACTTCTCAAAGATCCGAAAGCTGTCGCACTCACCATGTCTCTCACCGATGAAGTGATGCGCATGAGTTCGATGCGCAATGCGGCTAAGACTTTGCGACGCACTGCGAAGACCGCAGGAGTCTCAGGACTTGGCCTCTTTGATTATGTCGGAATCAAGGTCGCGAGTGCTGCCTCGTATGTCTTCCCATCACTTGTCATGAAGATCGTTCACCAGAGAGTTCGAATGGCGGCAAATGGGATCATCCTTCCTGCAGAGAAGAGTCCGCTGGCAAAACACATCACCCGTCGCACCGGTGAAGAGGCACGTCTAAACATCAACGTCCTCGGTGAAGCCGTGCTGGGCGAAGGCGAAGCAGCGCAACGACTGAACTCCGTCATAGAGATGATCCAGCGTCCCGGGGTCAACTATGCGTCAGTGAAGATTTCCTCAATCGCAAGCCAATTGATCACCATCGATCACCTTGGTTCCATCGAGCGAGTCGCAAATCGACTCCGTCTCCTCTATCGGCAGGCACTTGAGACCGGGACCTTCATCAACCTCGACATGGAAGAGTTCCGCGACTTGGAAATCACCGTCGCAGTTTTCAAGAAATTATTGGACGAGCCCGAATTCGAAACTATGGATGCGGGCATTGTTTTGCAGGCATATCTACCGGAATCACACAGCGAGTTCGCCGAACTCGTGGAATGGGCCAAGGCACGCCATGCGCGCAGTGGGGGAACGATCAAAATTCGCCTTGTAAAAGGGGCAAATCTCGCGATGGAGAAGGCCGAGGCCGAACTCCACGGATGGATTCCCGCTCCGTATGAGAGCAAGTCTGATGTAGACGCCAGCTACGCCCGCCTCATCGACGTCGCCCTCAACCCCGCACATGCCAAGGCGGTGCGCATTGGGATCGCCAGCCACAACTTGTTCCATCTGGCTTGGGCCATAGAGGTAGCGAAAGTTCGCGGGGTCGAGAATCAAATCGACATCGAGATGCTGGAAGGAATGGCGAACGCGGAAGCCCTCGCAGTGGCGGGACAGACTGGGCGCGTTCTCTTGTACACCCCTGTTACTCGGCATGAGGACTTTCCCGCCGCGGTCGCTTACCTTGTGCGCCGACTTGATGAGAACACGTCGGAGGAAAACTACCTCCGCGCATCCTTCGACATGTCACTCGACAACGACAAGTTCAAAGAGCAGCAGAGTCGATTCCTTATTTCAATCGCAGAGCGTCACACGATCTCGACAGATTCTCGACGTCACCATCTCAAAAGACATGATGCCCAAAATGCTTTCGACGACGGCAAGTTCGAAAACCAGAGCGATGCCGATGCGACCAATCCAGAATTCCGCAAGCAACTCGAAGATGCCTTGGCTCGCCACTATGAAAGCGACGAACTCCGGATCCCGCTGCAGATTATGGGTGAGTTACTCACTCGCACTGAAGTCGAAGAAGGGACGGATCCAAGTGCCAATGGTGCGCCGTGGTACACCTACTCGATTGCCAACAAAGAGGACATAGACCTTGCTGTCTCCACCGCGCGTGCGCACGTCGAAGAATGGGATGCGCTAGGACCACGTAAGCGCGGCAAGATTCTCGGTGATGCTGCAGTGCTCATGGAGAGCGAGCGGGCCGACACGATCGCGATCATGTCGCGCGATGCCGGCAAGACCCTTGCCGAAGCAGATCCTGAGGTTAGCGAGGGAATCGACTTCGCCCGTTTCTACGCACTTAGTTCGTATGAGAAGTGCGACGGCTCAAAACCGCTCGGAGTTGTCTTGGTGGTGCCGCCGTGGAATTTCCCTTACGCGATTCCAATGGGCGGGGTCTGCTCGGCACTCGCCGCTGGCAATGCGGTGATTCTCAAACCCGCGCCCGAGACAGTGGCCACGGCGTGGCAGATCGTCCGCCAACTCTGGGATGCCGGCGTGCCCCAGCACGTTCTGCAATTTGTGCCCACGCGCGATGACGATGACGGCTTGCACCTTGTCACCCATCCTGGAATCGACGGGGTCATCCTGACGGGCTCCTTCGACACCGCATCGATGTTCACGTCCTGGAAGCCAGAAATCCGCCTTATGGCAGAGACCAGCGGAAAGAACGCGATTCTCATCTCCGCCGCAGCCGACATCGACAGCGCAGTCAAAGATCTCGTGCAGTCATCCTTCGGCCATGCCGGGCAGAAATGCAGCGCCGCAAGTCTGGCCATCGTCGAGGAGAGCATCTACAAGAACCCCTCTTTCCTCGCCCAACTCAAGGACGCGGTGGAAAGCCTCAGCGTCGGTGCAGGCAGGAACTATTCGACAACCGTTGGACCCGTCATTCACCCGCCGACCGGATCTTTGCTCCGCGCGTTTACTCAACTCGATGAGGGCGAAAGTTGGCTCGTCCAACCCAAGCAGTTGGATGAGACTGGGCATCTCTGGTCTCCGGGTGTGAAGTTGGGAGTTGCTCCAGGTTCATGGAGCCATCGCAATGAATGGTTCGGTCCTGTCCTTGGAGTCATGGTGGCTCCTAATTTCGATGCCGCAATTTCCTGGCAGAACGCGGTGGACTTCGGATTGACTGCGGGCGTGCATTCCCTCGATGAGAAGGAATGTGAGAAGTGGATCGCCCAAGTTGAAGCGGGCAACCTCTATGTAAACCGTGGCACAACCGGCGCAGTGGTTAATCGCCAACCCTTTGGAGGTTGGAAGCGCAGCAGCGTCGGCCCCACTTCCAAAGCGGGCGGGGCAAACTACGTGAATAACTTGCGCGAGTGGGATCCATTGGATTCACTCGAGAAGGCCATCGAAACCTCGGCGCATTGGTGGGTCTCCATCGGCAACGAGGCAATCGACCATGCCGATCTCCAAGTCGAGCGCAACTATCAGCGCTACCTACCTTCGAGTCGCGGAATCGTCGTGCGTGTTGATGATTCCGTTGATTCAAAGTGGATCGACTACATCACCTGGGTAGCAGAGGAGACAAAGAGCGCCATTGAGTTCAGTTCCGACCATGCGATCGAAGGTCCGGTAAAGACGATCGTCGAATCGGAAGCGCAACTCGTCAATCGAATCTCCGTCAAGGACAAAGTCCGCTGGCTGGCAGCAGGAACGCCTCCGACCCTCGAATTTCTCGCCAAGGGAATCTCAGTTGACCGGAGAAAGATCGCACAGCGCGGAGATGTTGAGATGCCGCGTTGGGTACTTGAGCAGAGCGTTTCCATCACCAACCACCGATACGGAAACATCGGCGCCGGTCCACACCCGCACGTGCCACACGAGGAGTAGAAAACCTACTTCTTGTGGGTGATTGAATCCTGTCCAGCAGCTTTGAGGTCTTTGCGGAGTTCGGGTGGCAGAGCGAAAAGCAGTGATTCTTCTTTGGCATTGACGGTTTCGACATCGGCGTAGCCGCGCCTGGCCAGCCAGTCCAGCAGATCTTTCACCAAGATCTCGGGCACTGATGCACCGCTAGTGACGCCGACGGTTTCAACGCCTTCTAGCCATTCATCCTTAACCTCGGCGGCGAAATCGATGAGGTAGGCAGCGGGTGATCCATACTCTTTTGCCACTTCAACCAAACGGACAGAGTTGGAGGAATTGGTCGAACCGACCACCAACACCAAATCTGCAAGGGGTGCGATCTGTTTGATGGCAACCTGTCGGTTCTGAGTTGCGTAGCAGATGTCATCACTGGGCGGATCGATGATGTTGGGGAAGCGCTCACGCAGAGCGGCCACTGTCGCCAATGTTTCATCCACACTCAACGTGGTCTGGGACAACCAGGCAACCTTGTTCTCATCCTTAACTTTGATGTCCTTGATGTGCTCGATGCCGTCGATGAGTTGCACTTTTCCTACTGCTTCACCAGCTGTGCCTTCGACTTCTTCGTGACCTTCGTGTCCAATAAGGAGAATCTCAATATCTTCAGATGCAAATCTCTTGGCCTCATGGTGGACCTTTGTCACCAGAGGACAGGTCGCGTCAATTGTTCGCAAATGTCTCTTGGCCGCGTCCTCATGTACCTGAGGCGAAACTCCGTGGGCCGAGAAGACGACGAAGGCACCTTCTGGTACTTCATCCGTCTCGTCGACGAAAATTGCACCGCGCGCTTCCAAAGTGGAGACCACGTGCTTGTTGTGGACGATCTGCTTACGGACGTAGACCGGGGCTCCGTAGAGATCAAGTGCCTTTTCCACGGTGATCACGGCGCGATCGACTCCAGCGCAATAACCACGCGGGGCGGCGAGCAGGACCTTCTTGGACATGGCATGAGTCTATTAGGATCCATGAGTGCTCGAAACTTCAGCGGAATCACCAGCGCCAGTACGAGTCATCTCTGAAATCCTCAAGGAGTATGTAGATCGCCTGGGACCCATCTGGATCGAAGGTGAGATCTCCGAGATCAACGAGCGAACCGGCATGGCCTTCATGCGTCTGCGAGATACCAGCGTGGATATGAGCCTTTCGGTCATGTGCCACCGCACGGTTCTTGCACCAGTGGCCCCGCTGCCGCAGAACGCGCGCGTTGTGATTCTGGCAAAGGTCTCCTTCTATACAAAGAACGGAACGATCTCTCTGTCGGCGAAAGAAATTCGCCAGGTAGGAATCGGAGAACTCCTCGCCCGCCTCGAACACCTCAAGCAACTCCTTGCCTCTGAAGGCTTATTCGCACTCGACCGGAAGAAATCTCTCCCACTACTTCCACGACGAGTAGGTCTGATCTGCGGACGCAACAGCGCAGCAGAAAAAGATGTCGTCGAGAACGCCAAGCGAAGGTGGCCCGCGGTCCAATTTGAAATTCGCGAGGTCGCAGTTCAAGGAGCAGCAGCAGTGATCGAAGTTTCGGCGGCGCTGCGCGAACTTGAGGCGAACCCGGAAGTCGATGTCATCATCATCACGCGCGGCGGCGGATCCTTCGAAGATCTCCTGCCATTCTCCGACGAGGGCCTCGTCCGTCTGGCCGCTTCATGTGAAACTCCCATCGTTAGCGCAATCGGCCACGAGCAGGACGCACCCCTGCTTGATCTTGTGGCAGATGTCCGTGCATCCACTCCCACCGATGCGGCGAAGAAAGTTGTTCCGGACATTGAAGAAGAACTCGAGATGATCAATCAACTGCGCGATCGAGCCAATCGCCGACTTCTGAATTTCTTGGATCTTGAGATGTCGCGACTTGTAGCCTTGCGCGAGCGCCCCGTACTTAAGGATCCGATGGTTCTCGTCACCACCCGTCAAGAGATCATTACAGGATTGCGTGATAGATCACATCGCAGCACCTCGCATGCGGTAGACCTCGCCCGCGAGGAATTGCTCCACATATATGCCAGAGTGCGATCTCTATCACCACAATCAACATTGGACCGCGGTTACTCGGTAGTTCAACGAAGTGATGGAAGCATCGCGCGCGATCCAAAGGAACTCACCGCGGGTGAGAAGTTACGAATTCGACTAGCCCTTGGCGAGATTGGGGCGGTCGTCGAGTCGAGTTGAGAGTAGATTTGCGCCCATGTCACCTGAGAAGAAAACTGAGAAACTCTCGTACGAAGAGGCCCGCGACGAACTCATGAAGGTTGTTAATAGCCTTGAAACGGGCGGCGCCACACTTGAACAATCCCTCAAGCTCTGGGAGCGCGGCGAAGAGCTAGCCGGAATCTGCCAAGAATGGCTGGACGGTGCGCGCGCAAAACTCGATTCGATTAAGCCGACATCATGACCCCAACATTTAACTACTCAGACATCCTTCCTCTCGGCGAGGACACCACGAAGTACCGCTTCCTCGGGAGCGAAGGAGTTACGACCGTTCAACTCGGTGAGAAGAAATTCCTACAAGTATCACCCGAAGCAATCACGCGCTTGAGTGAAGCCGCCCTTCACGATATTTCTCATTATTTGCGAACCGCGCATCTAGGACAGTTAGCAAGCATCTTGGATGATCCAGAGAGTTCGCCCAACGATCGCTTCGTCGCGTTAGATCTTCTCAAGAACGCAAACATCTCGGCTGGTGGAGTTCTGCCGATGTGCCAAGACACAGGCACCGCCTTGGTCATGGCCAAGAAAGGCCAGCATGTGCTGACCGAGGGCAAAGATGAAGCCTCTATCTCACAGGGCATATATGACGCATATACCCGCTTAAATCTGCGCTATTCGCAGATGGCTCCTATCAATATGTGGGAAGAGAAGAACACGGGCAACAACCTTCCGGCGCAAGTTGAAATCTATGCCGACTCAGATCACCCAGATGAGTTCTCCTTCCTCTTCATTGCCAAAGGTGGCGGAAGCGCCAACAAGTCCTACCTATATCAAGAGACTAAAGCGATCCTTAACCCGGCGAGTTTCTATCCCTGGCTCGACGAGAAATTGCGCTCACTCGGAACTTCTGCCTGCCCGCCGTATCACCTCGCCATCGTCATCGGCGGAACGAGCGCGGAGTACACAGTGAAGACTTCGAAGTTGGCGAGCACGAAATACCTCGACTCGCTACCTACATCCGGGGACGCGCAAACCGGCCACGGCTTCCGTGATCTGGAAATGGAGCAGGAAGTTCTCAAACTAACGCGCACGCTCGGAATCGGCGCGCAGTTCGGCGGCAAGTATTTCTGCCACGACGTTCGCGTTATCCGACTCCCCCGCCACGGTGCATCGCTTCCGATCGCCATCGCAGTCTCCTGCTCCGCAGACCGCCAGGCGAGAGCCAAAATCACTGCTGATGGCATCTTTTTGGAGGAACTCGAGCGAGAGCCCGCCCACTTCCTTCCCGATGCAATTACTGCGCACACGATCGAAGGCGATGCAGATGTCGTGAAGATCGATCTCAATCAGGGGATGGACAAAGTCCGCGCGGAATTGAGCAAGTACCCAGTGAAGACAAGAATCTCTCTCACCGGAACCCTCGTCGTCGCGCGCGATCTTGCACACGCAAGGATCAAGTCCGACATGGAATCAGGAAAACCGATGCCGGATTATCTACGCGACTATCCGGTCTACTACGCAGGTCCTGCCAAGACACCGGAGGGATACGCATCTGGATCATTCGGCCCGACGACAGCAGGACGTATGGATTCCTACGTCGAGTATTTCCAATCCAAAGGTGGATCATTCGTCATGTTGGCAAAAGGCAATCGCTCCAAGGCCGTGACAGATGCATGCAAGAACCATGGCGGTTTCTACCTGGGGTCTATTGGAGGACCAGCTGCCCGTTTGGCCTTGGACTGCATCAAGAAAGTGGAAGTTCTCGACTTCGCCGAGCTGGGCATGGAGGCCGTCTGGAAGATAGATGTCGTTGATTTTCCTGCATTTATCGTCATCGACGATAAGGGAAATGACTTCTACGCAGAGACCTCAAAGCCGATGATGATCGGAAAGCGGCCGGACTAGTACGAACCTTGGTAATTGAAAGTTCGCAACGCCTTGCACGGAGTTGAGTAACGAACATCAATGTAATGAAGTCCCCAACGAATTTGCGTGACGGGGTTGGTGCGCCAGTCCGTGGCAATGACGCTCATCTTGTCCGCAGGTAATGCTTGCGCAATTCCGTGTGCACCTGATGAGTGATTGTGCGCCTTGTAATTCCAATGGCTCTCATGCGACCACAAAGTCTTCAAGCAACCGAACTGACTCGCGCCCCATTTGTAATTTGTCGCCATCAATAATCTCGCAACGGTCTGTGCACCGGTGATGGTGCGAGCCATTTCGATTTGCTGACTTTGCAATGCAACCATCGCAAGTTCGTTTGATGACACAAGAGCAGTTGTCTGCATCTGGCTAAAGAGTGCGACCGAAGCGGTCGTGGCTGTCGGAGTCGGCGTTGGGACTACCGACAAATTGACCTCGTCCGGGACGGAGATGTGGGAGGTCATTGGGAACTCGAGGCCGTAAGCACTGGGCTGAACCGTGGCCAGAACCAGAAGGACGACGACGCTGGCCCAGGCAGCCAGGGACTTGCTGGCAAGACGACGAAGGCGGGTGGAGGCTGAGGTAAACCATTGATCAATGGAACTCGACAAACTCAACGGCTTCTCCTTTCAGTGCACTCACTAGCCCCAACCCGATAGGAGCCCGAATGGGCTACAGGGGGAGGGGGGAATGCATAAAGATTGGCAAGGCTGGCGTATATGCGCAAATCCATCCACGCTTGTGCCGAAAACTCCCAGAAATCTCATCCTTTGTGGACAAGTAAAAGTGCAGGTCGCACAGGGGAAAGTCCGATATGCCCGAAATGTGAGTGTGACCTACTTCAGGTGGACTTTCTGCCCCTTAGGAAGAGATGGGTCCCTCGAGGAGTTCGGTGACCAGGGCCGCGATCGGGGACCGCTCGCTCCGGGTCAGGGTGATGTGGGCGAAAAGCGGATGGCCCTTCAAGGTTTCGATGACGGCTGCGACCCCGTCGTGGCGACCTACTCGCAAGTTGTCCCTCTGGGCCACGTCATGGGTCAGGATCACCCTAGAACCTTGGCCAATCCGCGACAGAACCGTCAGCAGGACGCCGCGTTCGAGGGATTGGGCTTCGTCCACGATGACATACGAGTCGTGCAGCGAGCGTCCGCGGATATGTGTCAGTGGAAGAACCTCAATCAACCCGCGGTCGAGGATCTCATCGATGACGGGCTGACTTACCAGTGCTCCGAGAGTGTCGAAAACTGCCTGCGCCCAGGGCGACATCTTCTCCCCTTCGCTTCCAGGGAGGAATCCGAGCTCCTGTCCGCCGACCGGGTAGAGCGGACGGAAGACGACGACCTTCTTATGTTGGCGTCGCTCCATTACTGCTTCGAGCCCAGCGCACAAGGCGAGCGCGCTCTTGCCAGTTCCGGCTCTGCCTCCCATGGAGACGATTCCGATTTCCGGATCAAGGAGGAGATCAAGTGCCACCCGTTGTTCGGCGCTGCGTCCATGTAAACCGAAGGCGCTTCTGTCGCCGCGCACCAACTGCAGTTGCTTGTCGGGGGTGACGCGTGCCAGCGCGCTCCCCTTCTCCGAGTGAAGGACGATGCCGGTGTGGCACGGAAGGGTCGGTGCGATCTCGTGGTCGGCGCGATCGGATGCATAAAGTTCATCGATAAGGCTGGCGCCTACATCGAGTTCGATCATCCCCGACCAACCGCTGGAGGATGCCAACTCAGCCAGGTACTCCTGGGCCTCGACGCCGACAGATGAAGCTTTGACTCGCAGGGGCAGGTCCTTACTTACCAAAACGACATCGCGGCCATCGGCCATGAGGTTGCGGGCGATCGCCAGAATCCGTGAGTCGTTGCTGCCGTCTCGCAGGAAGCCCTGCGGCAATGAAGAAAGATCAGAGTGGTTTAACTCGACAGCGAGGGTCCCGCCTTCGGGGGTGATGCGCAGAGGTTGGTCGAGTCGGCCATGGGTGACGCGGAGATCATCCAGAGCCCGCAGGGCTGCGCGGGCGAAGAAGCCGAGTTCGGGATGGTCGCGTTTGGTTTCAAGTTCGCCGATCACAACTATCGGGATGATGACTTCATGCTCCGCGAAGCGAGTGAGGGCACCAGGATCAGCCAGCAGAACGCTGGTATCTAGAACAAACGTCTTTTTGCCTGCCGGAGAAGTCAAACCAGCGCTCGCATTCTGTGTAGTTGTGCTCGTAGGGACCCTGACTAGAAAACGGTAGAACCCCCGCCCCGTGGGTCATAAGCGACACGCTTAGCGACATCCAAAATTAACGTGTATTTCCCCAGCCTCAGAAAAAACTCAGCCGCGGCTCACATCGAACCGCGGCCAAGGAACACACCTAACGCTTGATTACGACCTTCAACGCCTTCGTCTCGGCGGCACGGGTGAAGGTGTCATATGCCTCGATGAACTGGTCGAAGGTGAATCGGTGAGTCACCAATTTCTCGGCTTTGATCTTCTTCGACTCCACGAGTTTAAGAAGCATTGGTGTGGTGTTGGCGTTGACCAACCCCATGCTGATCGTGACGTTCTGGATCCACAACGTCTCAAGATGGAGCTCCACTGATTTTCCGTGAACTCCCACGTTTGCAACATGTCCACCGGGGCGGACGATTTCCGTTGCCATAGAAAAAGTCTGCGGAATACCAACCGCCTCAATAGCAACATCGACGCCTGCTCCATCGGTCAGCGCCAAAACTTGCTTCTTCCAATCCGCGTCACTCGAAACGACTGTGTCGGTGGCGCCGAATTCTCGGGCTTGCTCCAAGCGATTCTTATCCAGATCGATAGAGATCACTTTTGCGGCGCCATAAAGACCTGCAGTTGTGACAGCAGAGAGCCCGACGGGGCCGGCGCCGATGACAGCTACGACATCGCCTGGCTTTACCTGTCCGTACTGAACGCCGATCTCAAAGCCTGTCGGCAGGATGTCTGAGAGCATCACGCCCTGCTCATCGCTTACGCCTTTGGGCAGCAAATAGAGCGAATTCTCTGCATAAGGGACCCGGACGAACTCCGCCTGGGTGCCATCGATTAAGTGGCCGAAAATCCAGCCGATTCCCGAGACGCCTTCATCTCCTAAGCAGTGAGAGTAGAGACCGGTTTTGCAGTTGATGCAATGGCCGCACGATTTGATGCAAGAGATGATCACCCGATCGCCGACCTTGAGACTCTTCACCGACGAACCAACTTCAGTGATCGTTCCGACGCCCTCGTGACCGAGGATTCGGCCAACAGTGACAGCGGGAACATCGCCTTTGAGAATATGCAAGTCGGTGCCGCAAATAGTTGTTGTATCGACTTGGACGATTACATCCGATGGATTCATGATTTTCGGATTTGGAACTTCTTTCCAAGATTTCTTTCCTGGACCCTCATAAACAAGTGCTTTCATGATGTTTCTTTCTTCTTGCCTGGATCTCCCGTTGTAATAACCGGCTGAGATGAAAACTTTGCTTCAATCAGTCTGCCACTTTCGCCATCTCATGAAGGTGTGAGACTTAACTCTTATTGCGGTCCACGCTTACGGCATTTCAATTTCTCAGGTTTACGGTGTATGAATAGAAGTTCGGGCAGTCGCCGCTGCGATATCGCGCAACTGTTCTCACGCAGACCCAGTAATTTCCAGCATTCAAACCTGCTGTTGAAAATGTCGTTGCGGTGGTTCGAAAAATCTCAATCTTCTTTAGAGTGGTATCACCCACTAGTACGTCGTAACCAAGCGTCGGATTGTTGGCCTGCAC